>CANRJX010000006.1 GCA_947631095.1 uncultured Wohlfahrtiimonas sp. | reverse complement strand
ATCGCGTTCTTCTCATTCTTGACATTCTTAACTGTTGGCATTATCGGTTACTCAGTAAATGTTGGTACAGCGGCTTTGGTTATTGTCACCATCGTTGCTGGTATCGTAATGAATACGGCACAATCTTCATTACCTTCATTTGCAGCAAGCTTTTATCCTACAGCAGGAAGAAGCACGGGTGTATCTTGGATGTTAGGCGTTGGTCGCTTTGGTGGTATCGCTGGCTCTTACCTAGTGGCGGAATTAATCAGAAGAGAAATGAGCTTAGAACAAATCTTTGTGATCTTAGCTTTACCTGCTGCAATCTCAACAACAACTTTAATCGTGATCTATTTCAATTACTTCACAAAAAAGTGCCAAGCTGAAAATAAAAAAGCGGAAGTTGAAACAGAAAATGCATATAGCTCATAATTATTAGAAATCCACGATAAAAAAGCTGCTAGAAATAGCAGCTTTTTTACGTCTAATATTTTATATTATTGTGCTTCTGTTATCTCTTTCACGACTTCAAAAAGCACTTCTACACCTTTAGCCAAATCAGCAAAATCAGTCCATTCTGAAGGATGATGGCTCATACCATCTTTGCTTGGTACAAAAACCATTCCTGAGTTTGTAATTTTAGAGAAAATCATAGCATCATGCCCTGCACCGCTCACCATCGGTATATTAGAAATACCAAGTGCATCACTGTGCTTTTTAAAGCTATGGATGATATTTTCAGAAAAATTTGTTGGCTCAACGTACAAAGTCGTTTCTTCGCTGATGACAATACCTTTTCTGCTCTGTGTATGAACAGCTAATTTAATCGCCGTGATCATATCATCGAGCTTAGCTTTTTCCTTAGAGCGAATATCAATGGTGAATGCCACTTTATCAGGGATCACATTGGCGCCATTCGGATAAATATTCAATCGCCCAACTGTCGCAACGCAATATTCACCTGCAGCTGTTGCTATCTTTTCCACCTCAGTAATTACATGGCTAGCTACCAATAATGCATCACTTCTCATTCCCATTGGCGTTGTACCTGCATGCCCAGCTCTTCCTTGAATCACTACTTGTAATTGAGAAATCCCAACGATAGCATCCACAATGCCAACTTCCTTTTGCATATTTTCTAAGATTGGACCTTGTTCAATGTGCAATTCTAAATATGCTTTTAAAGATTGAACAGGATAAACAATGCTATCAATATTCTCAGGCTGCAAACCTGCATTTTTAATATGTTCAGCAGCCGTTAAACCATTTTGATCATGTAATTTTTGCAAATCTTCATACGTTAAAAAACCACATAATGCACGCGAACCCATCAAACTTGAATTGAAGCTTGTACCTTCTTCTTCCACCATTGCAATAATTTCTAATGGATATTTTGGCAGTAAGCCTTGCTCTTTGAATAATCTTGCAACTTCAATGCCCGCCATAATCCCAGCTGGGCCATCAAACATGCCACCATTGGGTACAGAATCATAATGTGATCCCACCAATACTATTGGTTGATCATCTATTTCAAGCGTTGATAATCGTCCGATGATATTACCCAAAGCATCTTCACGCACCACCAATCCTGCTTGCATCATTAATTCTTTAATTAACAGTCGAGCTTTAGTTGCTTCAGTGCTGTACGATAATCTTGTCGTGCCTTGTCCCGGTGTTGCATTGAATTCATTCAATGCTTCGAGATCTTTTTGAATACGTGCTGCTTGAACCATATTAGAACTCCAAAATTTCCATAAAAAAATAAGCTTATAAGATTTGCTCAATTATGCTCGATTGATCTCACCGCTTGCAAGCACTCCTTGATGAAAAGCTGCCGTTCTTGGCGATATTCGCGCCACAGCTTCAGCTGAACAACTTGCATCCACCAATACAAAACTCGCTTCGTCACCCGCTTTTGGTCAAACTTATCCACCTTTATTATTCAAAGGCAGTACATTTCCCGTTGCAATTTCTAGCGCTGTCGTCTTGCTGATGAGTTATACATAGTTATCCTCCCCTTCGTTTATTTATAAATTGTGACTTATTTTCAACCTTAAAAAGGTTAACATCTTCTGAACGCTAAAGTAGCTAGCTTTAGTTCTTATTTTCTAGTGATTATTTTTCTTTATGGTTCATTAAAATCACTGGGTCAGCGTATTTTCCTTAATATATTTTTTTATTAATCATTCTATAGCTTATAAACTACTTATTTCGTAATGCATTTTTGTAATAACTGCTGATAGCTACTTTCTAATTCTTCTAAATACTGTTTAGGGTTTTCCTCATAATTCAATGGTTCACCTACTACAACATCACAATTAAATGGCACAAACAACGCTTCGCCTTTCGGCAAAGCTTTGCCCAAGCCTCGTAAAATAATGGGATAAACAGGTACATTCTCATATTGAGAAGCGAGATAATGAATGCCTCTCTTTAGTTTAAAAGCTCGATCTTCTGTCGTGGAGCGCGTGCCTTCAGGATATAAAATAACAATATCCCCATTATCCAAAGCTGAATAACAACCTGAAAATAGTTCACTTGGCGCTTTTATCTCATTGCGTGAAATCGAGATAATATCAATGCAATAAGTTGAAAACCATGTGATCCAGCGATTTTTACAGAAATAATCGGCAGCCGCGACAGGTCGAACACGATGCAGTTGCTTTAATGGATATAAACTCATTAATACTAAAGTATCTAAATGGCTCGTATGGTTCGCTGCCAAAATAGCAGGCCCATTCATTGGTAGATTTTTACGATTAACAATATTTAACCCCAAACCAATCAGCACCAATGGTTTCACTATTAATGCAAAAAATAGTATTTTTATGATTCTTTTCATTGGCAATTACCTAGTCACATAATAAAAATAGTGGAAAAAGAGCGGGATGGAATACATTAAGCTATCGATTCGATCCAATAATCCACCATGCCCGGGAATTAATGATCCGCTATCTTTAATGCCTAAATCGCGTTTTACAGATGATAAAACCACATCGCCGATAAAGCCTGAACCTGCAATTAACATGCCTGCAAAAATACCTTGTTGCCAACTCAAAATGGTTAAAAATGGTGCGAGCAACATCGAAATAATGGTCGTGATGATTAAACCGCCAATGAACCCTTCCCATGTTTTATTCGGGCTGACTTTAGGAATAATTTTGTGTTTGCCAAATAACTTACCTGATACATATTGGCTCACGTCATTAAACTGCGTCACAAAGATGATATAAAACAAAAGCCCCGTAAATCCTGCTTGAGGATTAACTAAATGAGTATTCGTTAAATATGCAATATGGCTGAAACCAAATACACAGAGCATCAAACTCCATTGAATGGTGGCATTCGCTTTGATAAAACCATGTGTTTCACCAATCAATACTGCTCTAAATGGTAATAATAAGAACATATATACAGGAATCGTGATGATGAACATGCCGTACCATTGAATGTACGCAAAGTAATATTGCACAGGAATGGATAAATATGCCCAAAAAATTAATCGACGATCCACCGTGCGAATGGGAACGATGGAAAAAAACTCTTTCAGCGCTAGAAAACTGATGAAGGCAAAGAATATTGTGGTAACTTTCGGCCCAAAATAAAATGCACATAAAATTAAACCGATCATCCACCACCATGATTTTGTGCGTTGCACTAATTCTGTGTGATCTTTCGTTAAATCTCGTTTACTCTTTCGCCACACAATCAAGCTAGATGCAATTAATATGGCAAGCAGAATAATTACCATGATTAAACTGTGTTGTGGAAAATTGGCCATTCTTTGCATCCTTATTATATTTTTAGATCATTTTGAATATTTATTTTTCAATTATAGCGATAAGCAATAAAAGCGTACTGAATAAATATTATTAAATTTCGGATTATATACGTTATGCTTTAAATTAAACATTGTTTACTTTTAATAAAACATCGATTAATATTATTTAAAATTCACTTTCATATTTTTTAAAGTAATATTTATATGATTAATATAAATAATAATAAGGCAAAAAATGATCTCTATTTATCAATTAAAACCCGCGTTTCAAGCACTATTAAGACCCATTGTTAAAAAACTATATGACGCCAAAATCACAGCAAATCAAGTCACTGTTGGTGCATGCTTAGGCTCACTACTCATTGCAGCGATCATTATTGCTGTACTACCGAATACTGCCATTTTATGGCTCATGCCCATTTGGATGTTTGTGCGCATGGCGCTGAATGCTATTGATGGCATGCTTGCTCGAGAATTTCATCAGCAATCAAAACTTGGTGCTTATTTAAATGAATTATGCGATGTAATCGCAGATAGTGCGCTCTTTTTAACATTTATCTATATTGGTGGCATAGATCATTATGCCGTTTTACTCATCATATTTTTATCCATTATTTCAGAATATGTGGGAGTTATGGCGCCATTAATTGGTGCATCGCGCCGCTATGATGGACCGATGGGTAAAAGTGATCGTGCATTTATTTTCGGCACTTTAAGCGTAATTATTGCTTTAAATTTAATCCCTTCGATATGGATCAATGTCGTTTTATACGTCACTGCTACACTTTTGATCTATACAATTTTTAATAGAATCCATAACGGCATCAAAGAAGCCAATCAAAAAATATAAGGATATTACTATGAGAATAGAAGAAACCTGCCACTTTACTAGCCATGATGGCGAATCATTATTTTATAGACACTGGTCTGCCTTAGAAGAAAGTTCAGAAAAAAAGGCAATTATCCTATTTCATAGAGGACATGAGCATTCAGGTAGAATTGCTCATCTTGTGGATGAGCTAAACCTACCTGATTATGAATTTTTTGCGTGGGATGCTCGTGGTTGTGGCGAATCTCCTGGCGCTCGTGGCGATGCACCAAACTTTGGCTCGATCACACAAGATGCAGAAACATTCTTTCAGCACATTCAAAAAACATACAACATTAAAGCTGAAAATATTGCGGTGATTGCTCAAAGCGTAGGCGCTGTGATTGCAGCAACTTGGGTGCACGATTACGTACCAAAAATTCGCGCTTTGGTTTTGGCATCTCCTGCATTTAGAGTGAAACTTTACGTGCCGTTTGCCATTCCCGGTTTACGCTTGATGTACAACATTCGTGGCAATTTCTTTGTGAATAGCTACGTTAAATCTCGCTTTTTAACTCACGATGAAGAACGTCAGCACTCATTTGACAACGATCCGTTAATTGCCCGCCCTATTTCTACCAAAATACTATTAGATCTTTTTGATACTTCAAAACGAATCGTTGCCGATGCAGCTTCCATTCATGTGCCAACACAATTATTAATTTCAGGTTCTGATTATGTTGTTAGACAAAAACCTCAAGAAACATTCTTTAAAAATTTAAGCTCAAAAACGAAAGAAATGCATATTTTGGAAGGCTTTTATCATGATACTTTGGGCGAAAAAGATCGTCACCAAGCTGTCGTGAAAGCTCGTACTTTTATCAAAAATGCATTTAGTCATCCAATTGAAATACCAAATTTACTCAATGCTGATCAAAAAGGTTATACCGCAGATGAATCTCGTGCTTTAGCCAAACCTGAGAAAAATCTCTTTAAAAAGCTCTATTGGTGCATGACCAAAAAAGGTTTAAAACACGCATCTAAAATCTCAGATGGCATTAAATTAGGCATTGATACAGGCTTTGATTCAGGCAGCACTTTAGATTATGTTTATCGTAACCAAGCATCGGGCTTAACCACTTTTGGTCGCTTCTTAGACTTTAATTATCTGCAAGCGATTGGTTGGCGAGGGATTCGTCAACGAAAAATAAACTTAGAGAAAATTTTAAAATCAGCCATTGAAACCCAACAAGATGAAGGTAAAGATGTTCGCATTGTGGATGTTGCCGCGGGCCATGGCCGTTATATTTTAGAAACTGTGGCGCAATTATCACAAAAACCAACTTCTATTTTATTGCGCGATTATAGCGAACTCAATGTTGAAAAAGGTTCGTTATTGATTCAGCAAAAAGGCTTAGCAGACATTGCACAATTTGAGCAAGGCAATGCTTTTAGTGAAGAAGAACTATCTAATTTATCCCCTAAACCAACAATCGCAATTGTTTCCGGTTTATATGAGTTATTTGGCGAAAATCATTTACTACAAGATTCGTTAAAAGGCTTAGCCAACAGCTTGGAGGCTGGTAATTATTTAATCTACACCAATCAGCCTTGGCATCCACAATTAGAATACATTGCGCGCGCATTAACGAGCCATCGTGAAGGTCAACAATGGGTGATGCGCCGCCGTACACAATTGGAAATGGATCAATTAGTGGAAGAAGCAGGATTCACTAAAAAAGAGATGTTGATTGATGAATGGGGCATTTTTACAGTATCCATCGCGGTGAGAAATGAGCACATCTAAATCATTGTGGCAACAAAAAGGAATATGGCTAATATCACTCGCCATATTCTTTTATGCGACTTATAACGCTGCCAATTACATTACCATTTGGCGCGCTAAAACCGAGATCATTCCGCATATAATGTTTCAGTGGGAACATAGTATTCCGCTAATCCCTTGGACAATTATTCCGTATTGGACGGAGAATCTTTTTTATGGTTTAGCTATATTATTAACCATTAATTTCCAACAATTGAATACATTAGGCAAACGCCTCTTAACCACGCAAATTATCTGTGTGATTGGCTTTTTATCTTTTCCATTGCAACAAATTAATATTCTAAGCCGTCCTGAGATTGGCGGTTTCTTTGGTTGGTGGTTTGATTCATTAATGAAGTTTGACCACCCTTATAATCAAGCTCCATCATTGCACATTGCTCTATTGGTGGTTTTATGGTCTTTTTATTCAGAAAGGCTATCTAAAAAGTGGCATTGGCTCATTAATATTTGGTCTATTTTAATTGGTGCTTCTGTATTAACCACTTGGCAGCATCATTTTATCGACATTCCGAGCGGAATATTAGCAGGCGCTTTAGCCATTTGGTGTTTTCCAAGCCATCAATCGTCACCATTATCCATCACAAAATATGCTAAAAACTGGCGCTGGTTTTCTGTTTATTTAATATCGGCATTAGTTGTATTTTTCATCGCAATGATTGAGAAAAGCATTTGGCTGTGGCTGTTGTACCCTGCTTTTTCATTATTCATTGTGGCTTTAAATTATGGGGTATTTGGCAAGAATGGTTTCCCAAAGCAATCGAATGGTAAATATGAACTCAGCCAATGGATTTTGTTTTTACCTTACATATTAATTGCTCGCGTTAACTCATATCTTTGGACGAGAAAGATTAATCCTTATGATGAAGTGTTGCCTAATTTATACATTGGTTCTATTCCGAGTGCAGCTAGTAAGATTGAATCTTTTGAAAGTGTTGTGGATTGCTGTACTGAGATCCCTTTTGATGGTTGCCACATCAATCATTACTATCCTAATTTCTTATTGGATATGACGCCATTGTCTTTGGCAGAATGTCAGCAATCCGCAGATATTATTAATATTGCCCTATCAAACGGTAAAACATTGGTATTTTGTGCATTAGGTTACTCAAGAAGCGCAACAAGCATTGTGGCTTATTTAATCATTCATCAAAAATATAGCTTGGATGAAGCCATTAATTTATTACAAAAAGCTCACCCACATATTGTGATCAATGACCAACAGATAAAAATTTTAAAGGAATGCTAAATGGAATTATCCGTTGCCATCGCTTTATTGAATCAAGGTAGAAAATTACACGTTTTATCTTGGTTAATTTTTATGATTACTGCCATCTCTGGCGCATATTTTGGCGCAATCAATTTGGCAATTATCATGATTATTTTAGCTTTTACATTAGCCATTACCCAAAGCTATTATGCGTTGAGAGTCTCTTTGGATTATGACTTTTTTCAACTCTTAGACAAAGAAACAGCTTCCCAAGAGAAGCTGCAACTATTTGATACTATTTTAAGAAAATATGGACTCATTAAACATAATGAGGAAAGAAGCTTAGAAAGTAGAGCTTTGGGTGCGATGAATTTACTAAAAATGCAGCTAATTTATTTTGCTCTACAATCTATTTTTTATCTTGCTTCATTATTCTTGTGGTTATTAATCTAAATCCGAGGGTGAAAATGACCAAGGTAAAAGCTCGCCCACTGTCGTTTCTAAGACATTGCCTTTAAGATTTGTCAAAATCACTGGCATGTCTTTACCACAAAACTCACTGATCACTTGTCGGCATGCACCACATGGTGCAATTGGCCCTTCTGTATCACCAATCACTGTGAGTAATTTAAACTTTTTCTTGCCTTCAGAAACTGCTTTAAATATCGCCGTTCGTTCTGCACAGTTTGTGAGCCCATAAGATGCATTTTCAATGTTGCAGCCTAAAATCACTTCATCATCTTCCGTGATTAAAACAGCACCCACTTTAAACTTAGAGTAAGGCACATATGCATTACTCATGGCTTCTTTAGCTAAAACCGTTAATTTTTGAATATCCATTATGACACCGCCTTTTCTAATGAAGATAATTCATCTTTTTTGTTTTTAAATACGAAGAAGAAAATGATTGCCAACACCAATGCATAGCCCGCAAAAATAAACCAAATGCTTGACCAATCGCGGCTAGTGACTTGATAAATTAATTCACCTTTACTATTTGGTACTTGGGCATAAGTACTATATTTATCTACCACAATTCCTGCTGCGTAAGAGCCTAAGAACCCGCCCACGCCATTGGTTAATGTCATAAATAAGCCTTGCGCACTATTACGAATGTTTGAATCCGTCATTTTTTCGATATAAATAGAACCCGAAATATTGAAGAAGTCGAATGCACAACCATACACAATCATAGACATGATAATGAAAATCGTACCTGTTACAGATGGATCGCCCAAACCAAAGAATCCAAAACGTAAGAACCAAGCCAACATACTAATCAAAATAATGTACTTAATCCCAAAGCGTTTTAAGAAGAAAGGCACCAACAAAATAAAGAATACTTCGGACATTTGTGAGATTGAAATAATAATGGTGGATTGCTTCACCATAAAACTATTTTGATACAACTCACTCTCAGCAAATGATTGTAAAAATGGGCTCGCCCATGCATTACTGATCTGCAACACACCACCGATGAATGTCGTAAAAATAAAGAACATTGCTAAGCGATGATTTTTCAATAATACAAATGCATTCAAACCTAAGCGCTCGATTAAACCTGATGAGCCTGCCACTCTTTTAATAATCTCTATCTTAGGAATAATTAAGTAAACAATTGCCACCAAAACAAATGATGAAATTGAGGCGATGTAAAATTGTCCTTTACTCGTACTTAGATCTAATAAAGAAATCATCCACATTGCCGCGATAAAACCAATCGTTCCCCAAATACGAATTGGTGGGAAGGCAGTTACTGCATCAAGCTCTTCTGTTTCAAAGCAAGCATAACAAATAGAGTATGACAACGCGATTGTTGGCATATATGCAAATAAATTCACCAACATAATGGTATAGAAAATGGCGTAGTTATCCGTCATTGTTACTAAGAACAATGAGATCCCGCCAACGGCGTGACAAATGATGTAGAGATAGTTTGCAGGAATCCATTTATCCGAAATGATGCCCATAATACTTGGCGCAAAAATGGAAGCTAACCCCATCGCTGCATAAACACTACCGATTTGTAGCCCTGTAAATCCAAGCGTTGCGCCCATATAAGAGCCTGCTGTAATCAACCAAGATCCCCAGACAAAAAACTGAAGAAATTGTAATATTTTTAATTTTAGACTTAAGCTCATAATGGAATCCTTATTGATTGAGTAATACAGACTCTAAAGCGACCGTGATCATTTCATTGAAACTCGTTTGTCTTTGTAATGAATCCAAAGATTCACCTGTACGAATATGATCAGAAACCGTACAAATCGTTAATGCTTTTGCTCCAAACTCCGCAGCAACACCATAAATACCCGCAGCTTCCATCTCTACACCTAAAATATTATATTTTTCCATAATGTCGAACATATCTGGCTCAACAGAATAAAAAAGATCCGCTGAAAAAAGATTACCAACTTTCACTGGGACATCCTGTTGCTTAGCAGCAGCGACTGCATTAGCAACCAAGCCATAATCAGCGATCGCTGCAAAATCATGATTTTTAAAGCGCATTCTATTCACTTTTGAATCCGTACAAGCCCCCATGCCAATCACAACATCACGAACTTTAACATCAGTACTGATTGCGCCACATGAACCCACACGAATAATATTTTTCACATCATAGAATTTGATTAATTCAGTCGCATAGATAGAACAAGATGGAATCCCCATGCCATGCCCCATTACAGATACTCGTTGGCCTTTATAAAAACCTGTGTAGCCGAGCATTGCTCGCACATTTGTGACTTCTTCAAAATTTTCTAAGAAATTTTCAGCAATGTATTTTGCACGTAAAGGATCGCCCGGCATCAATACTGTTTCTGCGAATGCGCCATCTTTTGCATTAATATGTGGTGTTGTCATAGTTATCTCCTAATTTTCTCTATCATTTTTATTCAGTAATAATTGTATAAATTAATTGTGGTTTTTCTGCTTTATCACTGATTGTGATGTTGTCATACAATCTTTGTTTAATCGCATCCAAGTTTTCAGTATTGGCATGAATGGTTAATAAAGATTCACCTTCTTTAACTGCATCGCCCACTTTTTTATGTAAAACCAAACCAACAGATGGATCAATCACATCATCTTTTGTAGAACGTCCTGCGCCCAATAGCATTGCTGCAATACCCACTTCATCTGCCACAATTTCAGAAACATAGCCTGATTTTTTAGCAGGCAATTCCACTTTATATTTCGCTTCAGGTAATTTTTCAGGATGATCCACAACAGAATCATCACCACCTTGGTTGCGTAGCATCACTTTGAATTTCTCAGAAGCTTTACCATTTTTCATCACTTCTTCGAGCAATACACGCGCTTCATCTAATGTATTGGCTTTATTCGCGAGCACCACCATTTGGCTGCCCAACACCAATACCAATTCGTGCAAATCTTCAGGACCTTCACCTTTTAATGTATCAATCGCTTCTTTCACTTCTAATGCATTACCGATCGCATTACCCAAAGGCTGAGACATATCTGAAATAATCGCCATGGTTCTACGATTAACTTTATTACCAATTTTCACCATCGCATGCGCTAACTCTTCTGCATCTTCGATGCTTTTCATAAACGCGCCTGCGCCTGTTTTTACATCTAATACAATCGCATCACTGCCCGCTGCAATTTTTTTACTCATCACTGAACTTGCAATCAAAGGAATGGAATTCACTGTGCCTGTCACATCTCGTAATGCATATATTTTTTTATCTGCTGGCGTTAAGTTGCCTGTTTGCCCGATCACCGCGACTTTGTCTGTATTCACTAAGCGAATAAAATCTTCTTTATCAATTTCTGTTTTAAAGCCTTTGATCGCTTCTAACTTATCCGTTGTGCCACCTGTATGCCCAAGCCCACGGCCAGACATTTTAGCCACAGGAATATCCAATGCTGCAACCAATGGTGCTAAAACTAATGTTGTAGTATCGCCAACGCCACCTGTTGAATGCTTATCTACTTTAATACCTTCAATCGCTGATAAATCCAAAGTGTCACCAGAATTTACAATCGCCATAGTTAAGTCAGCACGTTCTTGGTCATTCATATCCTGAAAATAGATCGCCATCGCTAGCGCACTCATTTGATAATCAGGAATATCACCTTTGGTGTAGCCTTCAATGACAAAATCTATCTCTTCTTTTGTTAAAATATGCCCATCTCTTTTCTTAGAAAGAATATCGACCATTCTCATTGTATTTGCCCTTTAATAATTAGAAACAGTTGTAATGTGACTTATTTTCTTTGTAGATCTATTTGATAAATTCCGTAACCAATCTCATCTGTACCTATTCTTTTAATTGGATAACTTGCATTATTTTTAATGTATTCTTCTGCTTTTTCTGTGGGTGATGTTTCAAAACGAATATCTAGCGGCACATCTGATTGAATCGGTAAGAGCGACCAGTTTTGATCAACTTCAACCGTGACAGAGCCATTTTTCTCTGTGTCAGCAACAATACCATTCAACATAATTTCTCTCACAGGATCAGGAGAGTTAATCACCAAATGATCTTCGCCTGTGCCAGGGAAACTGCCGGTTAAAGCTCTATAATTATTTGTTGCGATAATAAATGGCTGTTCATCCGTTATAGGTTGCCCTTGATATGTTAAATTTTTAATTCGCTTGCTATTATCATTCATCAATTCACAATTTGGTGAATATCTTGCAGGCACTGTGACATCAATTTGATAGCTCAATCCACCATCAATAATGTCATAGTTATACAGTCTAAAATTGTCCCAATTAATTAAATATTGAGGTTCTTTATTATTAATATCGATTTGATTATATAATCCTGCACTGCACTCTAGCCATTCATTCAGTTCTTTTCCTGTGACTTTTACCGCTGCCAATGTATTTTCATACAAATACAAATCAGCAATACTTGTCACAGTTAATTCACCTTTGGGGATTTCTATGTAAGCCGTTGGATCATTCTTTCTACCACCTGCTTTAAAAGGTGCAACGGCAGATAAAACAGGAATATCTGCCAAGTCAGGATCACCTTGAATATGGTGCTCTATATATTTTTTCTGATAATCATTAACGATTTGAATCGTTGGATCATCTTGCACCAAAGCTAATGCACTATATAAATCGTTATTGGTTTTGCCTACCACTTTACTCATGTACTCTTTCGTGGCAGATAGATCATCTTTCAATAATTCATTCAAATGACTATCTGATTGCACGAGCGCTTTATTCTGTGTGCTATCAAATATTGGTAATAATTTTGCAGATGAATTAATCACATTCCATTGATCTTTTTGCTTTTCTAAAGTGATATCAACAACACCTAAATGACTTCCCCACATTCCTGGCATAACTGCGGGCACACCATTAATCAAGCCTTTTTCGATATCAATGCCTTTAATGTTTTCAAAATCTTTCCCCGGAAACAGTGCATGAGCATGCCCAAATAAAATGGCATCCACATCTTTCACTTCACTCAAGTAATACACAGAATTTTCTGCCATTAACTTATAAGGATCAATCGATAGCCCTGAATGAGCAATCACAACAATTAAATCTGCACCCTTTGCTTTCATTTCAGGAATAAAATGATTAGCAGTTTCAACGATATCTTTTGAAAGCACTTTGCCCTGTAAATGATTTTTATCCCATTCTAATATTTGAGGCGGCACAAACCCGATATAACCAACCTTAATGCTCTCTTGTTTGCCGTCACGATTGATCACTGCTGTTTCAATAATTTGGTACGGTGTAAAATATGGCTGATTGGTTGTAGCATCATAAATATTCGCATTCACATAAGGATATTTCGCCTTACTCAACACTTCTTGTAGATAATCCAAGCCATAATTAAATTCATGATTGCCTAAATTACCGATTGTATATTCCATCGCGTTGAGTGATTTAATTGCAGGATGAGTCACTTTATTTTCTGAAACCACTTTAACTGCCCAATCTGCCATTGGACTGCCTTGAATTAAGTCACCGTTATCCACCAAAACTGTATTGATATTATTCTCTTTCATTTGGCGAATGAGCGTTGCTGTACGCACAAAACCAAATCGCTCTGTGACTTCTTTTTTATAAAAATCGTAATCCGTTAAATTTGAATGAATGTCAGATGTTTCTAATATCTGAATATCAACCGTCGATGATTGCGCACCATTAATAATAATTATAAATGCCAATCCAAAAGCGTATTTTTTCAACATAATATTCCTACGTAAATGCTAATTAATTTATCTATTTATCGCTAGGTGTTTACTATAAATCTTCTAATTTTTATTGCTAATCTTCACTGAACAATATCATATTAATTCGATCTTTTCATCGTCACTCTATTAATCTTTTCATTGATTTAACATAAATTTTGACTAATATGGTCAACTAATATAATTAAATAATAATTACATTCCATACATTATATGATTAACCTGTTTTCTACAAAATAATGCTACACACTTAAATTCTCATAGATCTACTGATTATTTTTTAAATAAACCTCTTAGGAAATGCTATGAACAACACAAACTATGCCCAATACATTGATCACACATTACTCAAAATGGATGCCACAGAAGCAGACATTATCAAAATTTGTGACGAAGCAAAAACTCATCACTTCTTTTCAGTTTGCGTTAATTCTTGCTACGTACCGTTGGTGAGTGAGCACTTGAAAAATTCAGATGTAAAAGTTTGCTCTGTCATTGGCTTTCCGTTGGGCGCTATGCTTTCGACAGCTAAAGCTTTTGAAGCAGAAAAAGCCATTGAAGCAGGTGCAGATGAAATTGATATGGTCATCAACGTTGGTTTTTTGAAAAGTAAAAAATTAGATCTCGTTAAAGCAGACATTAAAGCTGTTCACGATGTGACCAAAGCTCAAAATAAATTATTAAAAGTTATTTTTGAAACGTGTTTATTAACACCAGAAGAAATCAAACAAGTTGCATTAATCTGTAAAGATTTAAATGTAGAGTTTGTTAAAACATCCACAGGCTTTAGTACGGGTGGTGCAACAGAAGCTGACATAAAATTAATGCGTAAAACCGTTGGTGATGTTATTGGTGTAAAAGCATCTGGAGGAGTTCGTACGGTGGAAACCGCAGAACAAATGATCAATGCTGGTGCAACTCGATTAGGCAGTAGCTCAGGTGTTGAAATTGTTTCAAATACATCATCCAAAGATTCATCAGATAGTTATTAACCATCTTCTATAGGAAATTCTAATATGAAAAGAATAACAATTGCCGTTTTAGACTCTTTTGGAATTGGTTCAGCCAAAGATGCGCATAAATTTGATGATGAGGGTGCAGATACTTTAGGTCATATCGCAAAATGGTGCAGCGAACATCGTAAAGACTCCAATGGCATTCCTAAACCTTTACACCTACCAAATCTTAATAAATTAGGCTTAGGTAAAGCTGCCGAAGGATCAACAGGTACATTTCCACTTGGTTTAGATCCATCCATAAAACCCAAGGCGCTTTATGGCTTTGCTGAAGAAATTTCATCCGGTAAAGATACGCCATCAGGCCATTGGGAAATCGCTGGCGTACCTGTTTTATATGATTGGGGCTATTTCACAGATAAAACTGATTCTTTCCCTGAAGCACTTTTGAATGAAATTGTGAGTAAAAATAACCTCAAAGGCTATCTTGGTAACTGCCATGCTTCTGGTACTGCAATTTTAGAAGAGCTTGGCGAAGAGCACATGGCTTCTGGCAAACCAATTTTTTATACTTCTGCGGACTCTGTTTTTCAAATCGCCTGCCATGAAGACACTTTTGGTTTAGATAATTTGTATAAACTTTGTGAAAGTGTACGAGTGATATTAACGGAAGGTAATTATAATATTGGCCGTGTGATTGCTCGCCCATTTATCGGGCCTGATGCCCATCACTTTGAGCGCACAGGAAATCGTAAAGATTATGCTGTAGAGCCACCAACAATGACCGTATTAGAAAAATTAGTCGTGGAAAAAAATGGTGAAGTTGTTTCAATCGGCAAAGTTGCGGATATTTATGCCCACGTTGGTATCACACAAAAACATAAAGCCACAGGCATTCCTGCTCTTTTTGATACAACTTTAGAAGTTTTAGATGAAGTGAAGCAAGATAACAGCATTATCTTCACTAACTTCGTAAACTTTGACTCTGATTTTGGCCATCGCCGAGATGTTCCCGGTTATGCAGAAGCACTAGAATATTTTGATAGTCGTTTGCCTGAGTTGCTTGCCAAAATTGGTGAAGATGAATTGTTCATTATTACAGCAGATCATGGCTGTGATCCTTCATGGCGCGGTGTTGATCACACTCGTGAACACATTCCTGTATTGGTTTATGCTCCTTCTCTACCACCCCGTTACATTGGCCATCGCAAAACGTTTGCTGATATAGGCCAGACAATAGCAGATTATTTTGAATTATCACCTATGAAATATGGCGAATCTTTCTTAAAAAAATAAAACAAAAAGCCCAGTTTTAAACTGGGCTTTTGCTGTATGCCAACTAATAATTATTTATCTTGATTCCAAGCTGCTGGTAATTTAAAACCAGGGAACTTCTCATCAATATATGCTTTAAACTCATCTGAATTATAAGCTTCTGTGATGTCTTTTGCCCAAACTGTATCTTTATCTTTAGGCTTAATTGCACTCCAGTTGACATAAGCAAAGCTAGGCTCTTGGAACAATGCTTCTGTTAATTTAATGCCTGCATCAATCGCATAGTTACCATTGATAACAGAAAAATCTACATCTTGGCGTGAACGAGGCAATTGAGCAGCATCCAATTGAATTATTTCAATATTTTTTGGATTTTCTGCAATATCTTTCACAGTAACCTGTAATGGATTTGCACCCTCTGCCAATTTAATCCAACCCAATTCATCCAACATTACTAATGCGCGAGCAAAGTTACTCGGATCATTTGGTCCTGCCACAGTGCTGCCATCTTTTACATCATCCAAGCTCTTTGTCTTACCTGCATAGATACCTAATGGTGACGTTGGTACTTGGAATACTTCAACTAAATCCAATTTATGTTGCTCTTTAAAAAGATCTAAATATGGTTTGTGTTGAAATACGTTAATATCCAAAGAACCTTCAGCCAAAGCATGATTTGGGCGAACATAATCTGAAAACTCAACCAATTTTAATGTATAGCCTTTTTTCTCTAATTGCGGGCGAATTGAGTCGCGCACCATGTCAGCAAACATGCCTGGTGTTGTACCTATCGTGATTTCTTTTTTCTCTTCAACAGCTGTAGAAGCCGTTGAATCATTACCCTGACCACAACCTGCCAATATCAAGCTCAACGCTAATACGCTTGTTGTTAATGCTTTTGACCAAATTTTTTTCATGATATCTCCTAAGCAAAAATTAAGCCCGATGTGCAACACAACGGGCTTAACAGAAAATATCTAGGATACATATCCACTGTTTAGCTGTTTTCGCCCGCAATCTGTGTCAAATCGGCGCTATTTAAAAAAATAGTTTTTGCATTAAACAGCTTTTCTACAGATTGGTCAATACTTTTCACTTAAATTTTGATCATATATTGTTATTGTAAATAATAATGATTATCATTCTTATCTTTATAACAAAATACGAAAGTATGGATTATACCAATGATTAAAAAAACAATATTGATACTGACCTTATCTATAATATTTTTGAATAACGCAATACATGCAAGCACTCATGATTCTATTAATATTGGTGAAATCCAAAATACATACTCCTCTATATTAGATGAAAATCGAGAAATACAGATTTATCTTCCTACATCATATAAAAAATATCCGAATCAAAAATATCCCACAATTTATTTATTGGATGGTGAAACAAACTTCCATTATCTCTCAGGCATAGTTGAAAAATTATCTAAGCCACCTTATCCATCCATTCCTGAAATGATCATCATCGGTATTATCAATACTGATCGTTCCAGAGATTTAACACCCACACCTCAAAAAATTAATAATGCAGGAGAAAACAAACGTATTACTGGAGAAACAGGTGGCAACAATTTATTTTTTCAATTTTTAGAAAATGAACTAATACCTATGATCAATCGAGAATATAGAACCAATGGCTTTAATATTTTTATTGGACATTCATTTGGTGGTATTACTGCATTAAATCATATGATCAATGGCACAAAAAAGATGCAAGCATATCTTGTGCATGATCCCAGTATTTGGTGGGATGATGAAGTTATGATCCAACATTTTAAATCCATCAAAGATGCTGATTTCAATCAAAAAATATTATTTTTAACTCAAGTTGGAGAAAGTGAGAATAAAGATCATTTAACTGCTCATTATTCAAGCATTCAAAAATTTAATGATTATTTAAATGAAAAGCCTTTTTCTAACCTCAATTACCAATATAGACAATATGACAATGAAGATCATGGTTCTATTCCAATGATTGGAAATTTAGATGGGCTTCGCTATATTTTCTCTGATATTAGAGTCAATATTAAAGAAATTCCAAATAATCCGAATCTAGTCAAAGAGCAATATGCAAAATTAAGTGAGCAATTAGGCTACGAAATTCAGCCGAGTGAACCTTATCTAGACAGTGTTCTTAATTATTTACAGCGCTCTGCTTCGTCTGAAATAATAGCGAAATTTCAAGATTATATTTTTTCTATTTATCCAAAAAAAGAGCCTTAAAAGGCTCTTTTTTATGCTTACTTAATATTTAATTTCAACTTAATATCATCATTCCATTTATGAATCCAGCTGTTATAACGGCGATGAGCACTTGTCTCTGTTTGTCTCAAGCCTGTGCTAGAAAGTAATTTAAAGCTATAAGACCTTCCGCTATATGTCACTTCTGTTTTGGCAGATATTCCACCTGCAACAGATTGATTTGCCATCAAACGACCAGAACCTGCATTCGTAATTTTCCAGCGACGTGCCTTACCTGTTTCAATGATTGCATTTTCTACTTGCTTAGCTGTGTAACCTGCAGGAACTTCTGTTACTAAGTTATATTGTTTTTGATTAACAGTATTACAACCTACCAATACTGTAGCAGCCAACCCAACGATTAATATTGTTTTTTTCATACAAAATCCTTATTTTTATAATAACTGACTAATTATATAGTCCTTTTAAATACTATAGAAGTATTTATCCCACCAAATGCAAAGTTGTTACTTTGAATATATTCTGTAGATATTTTTCTATTTTCATCTCGAATATAATCTAATTTTCCACATTTCTCATCAATTTCTCGTAAATTTAAAGTTGGATGAAATATCTCTCTATTCATCATTTCAATACCAACCCATGCTTCTAAAGCACCGCAAGCACCCAAGGTATGCCCAACATAGCTTTTAAATGAAGAGATTGGCACTGCATCTTGATAAATATTTTCTGTCGCAATACTCTCTGCTATATCTCCTTTCAATGTTCCTGTTCCATGAGCTGAAATGTATCCAATTTCATTTTTCGTAATGCCTGCTGACTCTAATCCTTTTTCTATACAAATTTGCATAGTTTCCGCTTGAGGCTCTGTTACATGCGTCGCATCACAGTTTGTTGCAAATCCGACAATTTCTGCATATATTTTGGCACCTCGAGCTTTTGCATGTTCATATTCTTCCAAGATTAATGCACCTGCGCCTTCTCCTATCACCAAACCTTCTCTATATTGGTCAAATGGGGATGGCGTTAATTTCGGAGTGTCATTCAAGCAACTTGTCGCATAAAGCACATCAAAAACTGCCACTTCAGATGCACAAAGCTCTTCAGCACCACCTGCTACCATAATTTTTTGATAACCGTGCTTAATCGATTCGTATGCATAACCAATAGCTTGGCTACCAGATGTGCAAGCTGAAGATGTTGGAATCACTCGGCCTCGTAAGCCAAAAAACAGGCCGACATTAACGGCAGCTGTATGTGGCATCATTCTCACGTAAGTGGTTGCATTAATGCTGTAAACAGATTTATTAGTTTTCAGTAAGCCCATTTCTGAAACTGCTTCTGTTCCACCTGCAGATGAACCATAGGCAATTCCACAATCACCGCTTTGCAGAATTGGATCACCCAATAATCCTGCCATTTCAAAAGCTTGTTCTGTTGCAACAGTTGCCATCATAGAAATACGGCTCATGCCTCTAGTTTTTTTACGAGAATATGTTGTTGGTAAAATAAAATCTTTAATCGGGACGGCTATTTTTGATCGTAATCCTTTAATTTCTTCCCATTCAGCAATGTATTCAACTGCATTCTCATAGAGATCTAGCTTTGCTGAAATAGATGGCCAATCATATCCTAAAGCACTAATTCCACTCATTCCAGTAACAACTACGCGCTTTGTCATACCATTCCTCCATTTACAGAAATGACCTGTCTTGTTAAATAGCTAGCTGCATCACTCATTAGATATAAAACTAAACTCGATATATGCTCAGGATCACCTATTTTTTTCATAGGAATTAAAGCTAATGCTTCTTTTGGAATATCTTCTGTCATATCTGTGGCTATCATGCCTGGCGCAATGCAATTCACTGTAATGTTTCGGCTTGCTAACTCTACCGCAAGTGCTTTGGTTGCACCTATGATTCCTGCTTTTGAAGCACTATAATTCACTTGCCCTCTATTACCCATGATTCCTGAAACTGAAGACATGGTAATAATTCTTCCGCCTTTCTTCATACGAATCATTGGCATAATGCATGGTTGAATTACGTTGAAAAAGCTATCTAAATTCGTATGAATAACATCATTCCAATCTGAATTACTTAGCGCAGGAAACGCATTATCTCGAATAATCCCTGCATTATTAACAATGCCATAAAAAGCACTATGTTCTTCAAGATAAGCATCTAATATGGCTTTAGTTTCATTTTGAGCACTGATATCAAATTGTAACAAAGCTCCTGTGCCACCGAAATTTTGAATCTCTTTCAGTGCTTCAGCCGCACCATTTTGATCAGAATTGTAATGCAATACGACATAATACCCAGCTTTACCAAGCTCAATTGCAATCGCTTTACCAATGCCTTTACTTGCACCCGTTACTAATATTTTTTTCATTTCATATTCCAATCAAAAATTTTTTCAATGTTCTTATCTGCCGCTTCATATACAACTAAATTGGCTTTCGATACTATTATATTTTCTTTCATCACCGTACAACTAAAACTACAGATATTGTCATCAAATAGCGTTAAATCTGACCTAACATACAAAGTATCGTTGAGATTAGCTTCATCAATCTCAGAACTAAATCCTCTAACACCTAGTAATAAGGCGATATTTGGTACTGTTCTAGCATCATATAATCGTACACCATTCCATACCCCAATCGTTTGAGCCATCAACTCAACAAAATACCAAGAAGGTAAACTTCCTTGCTCTGTTAAAAATGGAGCTAAAACACTTTCTCTCGTCACATCAACTTTGCAAATAGCATATTCATCGGTTACTTCTACAGCTTTATCTAATAAAATCATCGGTGATTTATGCGGTAAATATTTTTCTAAATTTAGGTAGGTCATTCACTTATCCCCACAATTAAACTGACATTATTGCCACCAAAAGCAAACGAGTTAGATAAAATTTTGGTGTGTTTTAAATACTCTTCTTCAGTAATAAGATGAATAGGCACAACTGACTCATCTCTAGAAGAATCAGTCGTAAAAATTTGTTTTGGCAATGGTTGGCTATTTTGCAATAGCAAAGCTGAGATACCAAGCTCTGTTACACCTGCAGCACCTAATGTATGCCCTGTTAAGTGTTTCGTTGAGCTACATGGTACCTTATCCTTAAAAACTTCATAGATTGCTTTGGATTCCGCACTATCGTTTAACATAGTGCCTGTCCCATGGCAGTTAACATAGCCAATATCATCTGGGCTCAATCCTGCTTTAGTGAGTGCTTTTTTCATCGACTCAATTGCACCAAGCCCTTCAGGATGTGGTGCTGAAATATGCCAGGCATCTGACGATGCTCCCCATCCATATAATCTTAGCTCAGCTGGCTCTCTCGATAAAACTAAAAGCCCTCCAGCTTCTCCAATATTAATTCCATCTCGATTTTTTGCAAAAGGTGTACATTTTTGAGCTGATAATGACTCCAAAGAATGAAATCCATTAATCGCCATCTGGCATAAACTATCTGCGCCACCAACAATTGCAACATCAACAATACCTGCTTCTAGCAATGTTGCTCCACTAATAATGGCTCTTGCACTCGAAGAACAGGCTGTAGAAATTGTATAGCTAGGGCCTGTAATATTTAAATATCGGCTTAAAAAGTCACTAGGATCTGAAAATCTTTGTTGCTGATAATAATAATTAGGTGATTTTTCTTGATACTGACTTTCATATTTTACCGCAGCTTCTCCCTCAGCAATGCCTGAAGTACTTGTTCCCATAATCACAGCAACACGAGAAAGATTCTGCCGTTCTAATCGTTGATCTAAATAGTTTTTTATCTGACTTAAAGCGCATAAAATAATCTTATTATTACGAGAGTTATGCTCAAAAAATTGATTTGGTATCTGAGGTAATTCACCTTCAATCATACCTAAATATGTTGAGCCGTTATTCAACAAATAAGTATCATTTTCTGTCAGCTTGTTTGTTTGTAAATTCAGGTTATGAATAATCTCACTATTTTTTATTCCTAGTGCATTCACAAGACCGATAGCATTAATATAAATAGCAGATGAATTAGTCATTTAAATTCTTTAAATTGATTGTATATTTCAAACTATAGTTATGGATTGTGACAGGCAGATGTTTTTTGTTCTTCTTTTCATAACTAATCTGCATAATTTTCTCACCATCCTGATCTAAAATTTCACGCGTTAAGTTCTGATCAACCATCTTCCAATTTTGTGGTAAATGATCTTTCCATGCATCAGATCCGTAATACGCTAACATAATATTAGCAATAATATCATTCACATCTGGTAATCGCATGTTGGGTATATATTTATCTACCTTGACTGCGCTACCATCATAATTAACAGTGAATAATTTAATACCTACAGGAGAAAGTGCTGTGAGGCTCAATCCATTTTCTCCTCTTTGTAGAAGGCTCATAAAATAAATATAATGACCTCTCATCTGAGTGCTCAACAATTGTTGATCTTCAACCTTTTGAGATACCTTAGGATCAGGTAAAGAACCTATGGCTGTTTGTGTTAAATGAAAACTTAAATCGTTTTCATCTTTAATCTTTGGTTGCGATGCGCACCCTACGATTATTCCAATACACATCAATATAATTATATTTTTCATAATTTTTGCTTACTCATTGCTAATGGTGAAAAAAACAATGCTGTTAAAATACCCAATAAAAGCATCAATCCAAACCCTGCAATGGCATTTGTACCGCTTAATGCCAATAATCCGAATGTTAGCTCAGAAATTATGGCAGCCAGTATAATTGTAATCAATGCCACATGTTTTGACTCTTCTAAACTACTGCTAAAAAACAGCACATAATCTATGCTCATACCAACTACTAAAATTAATGCCAATATATTAAATAGGTTTAATTCGATCCCGATTAATCCCATAATGCCTAAAGGAAAAATAACGGCTAGAACAATAGGAACAGCCATGTTAAAACCCTGTCTAATCCCTTTAAAAGCCATAAATAACACAGAAATTCCACTAACAGCAATCACCAACAAATATTCCATCGTATTTCTATAAATTGAAAACAATTCAGATATTTCACCTTTTCTATCAATCCAAAATATATTGTCTTGTTGATCAATAGCGCTGATCAACTTAGGTATATCTTTAATATTGCCTAAAGATAATATGATTGCACTTTCTCCATTAGGTAATGTTTTCCACAACAACTCCCAACCTTCACTTAATGGGCTATTGATCCATTCTGAAGGCTGAATAATTTGAATATCGTCTACACTTAATTTGATATCAATACCTTGATCATCATAAATTTTCTGCAAATCCATGGATGTTTTGTTTAATAGATTATGATTATCTTGCTGTCTTTCAATGGATTGAAATGGATACTGCTGATAGCTTTCTATAATATTTTTTTCAACCCAACTATCCAAAAGTGGATACAAACTTTCAAGATTTTTTAAAACCTCATTTTCATTTTCACCTGTCACCATAACGACTTCAGTGTTGATAGATTGACCAAGTAACTCACCTATTTTTTTATCTTCTAACAGTAATTCCGGTGGCAATACTTGTAATGCTCCAACATCATCATTATGTGTCAACTGTGTCATTCCAATAATAGACACCAGCATAATGACTATAGGGAATATTTTTCTATAGCAAAAAGAGCGTTCGGTTATTTTTAAATAATGATCCGCTATGTGACATAATTTTTCTTGTTTTCTCTCTTTAATATTGGCAATTTTTGGAAACCAACAAACCACAGTTAAAAATACTGCAATCAATCCACTCATCGTAAAAATGGCTAATTGCTCTAATCCCGCAAAAGGTGCAAATAATAAAACGCAATAAGCAAGTAATGTACTGACTAAAGCTCCCAAAAGAGGCTTTGTAATTTGCTTTAATGTTTCCGTTGGCGTGTATTTGTTATCATTCAACATTCTAGACGTCAAAAATAGCAATGTATAATCAATCGCCACACCGATAATACTAGTGCTCATTACTATCGTAATAATATGAATTTCACCATAGATTAATAAGACTGTAACCGTGCCCGTCAACAGCCCAATACTTAATGCTAAAAGCGTCACAACTATTGATTTTAAAGATCTAAAAATCCAGAAAAATATGATGATAATACCGATGGTTGAAATCGTACCAATCGTTGCAATATCTTTTTCAGCAGTTTTTATTGCAAAATCCGTATAGTAAACGCTGCCTTTTTTTAAAATTTTCAGATTAGGATCTACTATCTCTAATGATTGAGCATGATCATTGAGTTTTTTGACCAGCAATTTCTTATCCATCATACTTTCATAAGCAGCATCAACCGTCGCTCTTATCATAATCCATTCCATGCCTTCTTCTGCCATAACGGTTAGCCAACCATTTTGAATAGAAAACTGACTGTTTTTAGATAATTGCTCCAAAATAATTGATCTCATTAATAGCATTGGATCATGTTGAATTTCAGCTATTGAAATGCCAGAAAATGGTGAATATATTTGTGATAAAACCCAAGTAGGATAGTCACCTTTCTTCATTCTATTTTGAACATCTTCGGATAATAAAGTTGCATATTTTTGAGTATATTTAGCCCAACTTTCTAGTTTTTCTGGTGTTTTTTTACCGACGACTTCTTTAATACCCTCTGTTTTTTCTAATATTTCAATCCACTTCTCAGCACTTTCCTCTGAATTATTAGAAGAGATTAGCCAAATTAATTGTTGATCCACTGTTTGTGTGAATTGATCTATAAATTCTTCAGAATATTCTGATGTTTGATGAGAAGGCAATAAATCAAATAAGTTACTATTAATATGTGTTCGTGGAATTAACATAATTAGCATCACTATTAATAGTGATACTAAAAACAACCATAGCTTAGGTAAATAATGGAACATTATATTTTAAATTTCTTCGCATCAGCATCTAGTAATGCATCAGATGATTGATGATCTTTAAATTTAATCTCAGTAACATCCCCTTGCTGGTCGTGTAATTCCACTCGATTAATATAATCTTTACCTTGCAAGGCAATTTTTTTAAAAATTTTATTAATCGGTTCTTTTGTTGGGATGAGCTCAACAGTCCATTCTAATTTTTTTTCGCTAATAGATAGATCAAAATATTGGTTCAGCTCTGATAAATTAACAGTAAATAAAGAGGACAATAACTGATTAAACTGAAATATTTGAGGATTATTCTTAGCCGTTATAATCTCTGGTTTTCCATCTTCTATTTTTTGAAATAGTTTATTTTCAGTTAAAATCATCACCAATTTAAATGGTTCTAATTGCTCCCAATACAAACCTTTTTGAGTGCTCACAATTAATTGCCCAGAAGACATTATTGGCTTTTGCATTCCTTTTAATGATCTTTTTTGTATAAAATCAGCTTTGATCACAGGATGATTAAGCTTTTTCTGCAAGTCTTCAATCGTTAATGCTGATGCGAAAGAAATGACCATAAGCATCATGCCCAATATTATTTTTTTAAACATTGCTGAACCTTTTTTATAAATTCATTCGGTGATTGAAATTCCAACTCTTTAGTATTTTTAGAAACTGATACTTGTGTGGTATATCCTTCGGTGCACTTTTTTCCAGATTCCCTATCTATAATTTTATAAGCAATCTTAATACGATTTTCATACTCTATTAACATCGCAATAATTTCTATTTTTTGGGCATGCACAAGAGGAGATATGTATTTAATTCGGCTTTCAACGATTGGAAAAATATAATCTGAGTCATTCATATCTCGATAGCTGTAGCCAACTTTTTCCAAAAGAGCTTCTCTAGCATTTTCAAAATATTTAAAATAATTACCATGCCAAACTATGCATAGCGGGTCTAAATCATAAAAAGGAACTTCATATTCTATGCTATGTTCCACTAAGCTTTTTACTCTCATATATCATCCTTTGACATTTTTTCATTATCTTGCCAAAAACCGTAAAAATTGTACCATTGCATCGGATATTTTACTGTGTAGTGAGTCAAATAATATAGATATTGCTGCAATAAACCATCTATATTCTCTTCACGCATTTCGCGACTATTATTCTCAGGCATTACTAATTGATGAAGATAAAAATCATATTTATCCTTATGTTTAGCCGCAACCAATGTAAATGTTGGCACTTGTAATAATAATGCCAAAATAAATGGACCTTTCGGAAAACTAGCATTTTTTTCTAGAAAAATTTTATCCAAGCTATTATTTTTTCTTTGGTGATGGCTGAGCGGCAATCTATCTGCAAGGATAGTCACAATATCCCCCGCTTCCAAACATTCCTTCAAAAAAATTATCGTATGAGGTAAGAGCTCATGGATAGAAATTAAATTAACTTGCGATTGAGGATTCAAAGAGCGAAGAATTGCATTAAATGCCTCCGTTTGCTCTTGATGTATCAAAATATGAACTTTATTTTTATTGGCAAGCTCTGCCAAACCTCTGCATACTTCTATATTTCCTAAATGGCTACCTAAAATTAATATGCCTTTTTCATTGTATGTTTGGGCTTCATTCACTTTGACATTTAAATCTCTCAGTGAAATTTCTCCACTCCAACAAAGTAACTTATCTAGTAATGCTTCAGAAAAATGATAAAAATGACTGTAAGTGCTCATTTGTGGCAAGGTAATTTGGTTTTTATCTCCATATTCTGTAAGCAATGAAATATATTGTTTTGAAAATTTTCTTTGCTTCACTCCGATTAACCAATAGAAAAACACTATACAATGCAAGAAAATCTTTGTTGCTCTTCTTCCAAGTTTTTTATGTAACCATAATATAAGCTTTATACCCGACACGGTTGCAGTTACTTCTTTTTGAGCTTTCCAATTATTTTTTTCTAGCATGCTTTCTCCAAAGTAATATTGGCAAGCGTCTTAACATCCCAAAAAATAATCTCGTATGCATCCATGTAATGCGTAAATTATCCTTAATCATTCGAAAATTTGAAATGCCTGTTTCAGGATAAGTTACTTTAGTTTTTACAAAAACTATAGGTACATTTTCCCAATACATTTTCACCATAATTTCCGTATCAAAATCCATATAATGCCCAATATAATTCTTATCCATTAATACCATCGTCTCTTTTAACGGATAGACCCTAAAGCCACACATACTGTCTACTATCGTTAAAGATAGCGTCTCAATCCATACCCAGAAATGAGTAATGTATCTAGAATACAATCGTGATTTAGGAATGGATTCATCATAAATTGGAGCACCAGAAATTAATGCATTTTGATTATCTCTCGCTATAGTAATAAATTTAGGGATATCTAAAATATTATGCTGCCCATCAGCATCGATTTGTAGAGCATGTGTAAAACCTAGTCGATAACTCTCTTTAAGGCCTGCCATAACGGCAATGCCCTTGCCCTTATTCTCAGGCATAGTTACCAGATATATCTCCTTATTTGCTTTGGCCAAATCACTTAAAATTGCAGCATCGGCGCTATTTCCACCATCATCTATGATGATAATCGGTAGATTATATTGTTGTAGATCGCCCATGATAGTAGCCAATAATTCGGCATGGTTGTAACAAGGAATAACTAGGCAAGGGTTAAAATTATCTTTCATTATTTTAATTTCATCTTACCTTTACTTTTTACATCATTAGCTTCGTATTGAAAAAGTAAAATGCTTTTATCTTTATCATAATTAATGCTCAAATAAATAACTTCATTTGGCATGATTGGCTGCTGAAACTTCACATTTACCAATCCATTGAATTTTTTATTTGGATCAAGGTATTTATTAAAGTAATAAATAACCCAATCTATTTGTACTACACCAGCCAAAATAGGATATTTTTCAAAGTGGCCTAAAAACCAAAATAAATCACTATCAATCGTTAATTTTAATTCGAGCGTTTCATCACTAATAGTCAGTACTTCAATATTATCGGTATATTTTTTAGTCATCAAATAATTCTCGTAATTCAAGCGTGCTAATTTTGCCTTGTGCATTAATTGGTGATTCTTTAATAAATCTCCATCGTTTTGGTACAGCTATTGGCTCGATATATTTTCTTAAATATTTCCCTAAAGCTGTAATTATCGCTCTTTCATCCTCTTGTAAGACTTCTTGAACAATAACACATCCTATAATATCTCTTTGTTCATTCGATAATACGCAAGTATAAACCTGATCAATATTTAAATAATCTTTAACTCTCGTTTCGATCTCTGTCAGAGAAATGCGTTTTTCTTCAATTTTAATAATTTTATCTACGCGCCCCAATATCTCAAAATGATTATTTTTAAGAATATTGATTCGGTCATTAAGATGAACTTCATCCATCACATCAAATAATGGAGAATCTATTTTAATAGTGCCATCTTCATACTGTGAAATTTTTATACTATTAAATGGCTGAAAAGCCATTTTTACAGGCAGCGTATGCGCATTAAACCCAATCACGCCCGTTTCACTGCTTCCATAAATCTCTATGGGCTTTGCTTTTAAATGGTTAATACAATCTGTGATGGCTTTATGCCCTAACGCCCCTCCTGCAGAGAAAGCCAGTTTAATATTAAGCTGATTTTCTAACGATAAATCCAATCGTTTTAAAAAAGCTGGGCTAGTGATCAAAACATATCTATTTGATTGATCAAATCTTGCAAATTCTTCCTGATAAAAAATTTGCTCAACATAGATTATCGAGCGACACATTAATGGCAGTAAAATGTTAAAAGTTAAACCATATTGATGCATTGGGGATACTGTTGAAAGTATCATTGAGCCATTAAAGTTACTTCGCCATTGTTCTATCAGCAAGAGAGTTTCTTTTTCTAAATAATCTATGCTTTTAACTATTTTAGAAGGCTCTGATGAGGAACCTGAAGTCATTAATATAACTTCTTGCTGTGTAATGTTTTTTTGAAAAAATAAACTATCCAATGATTCATCAGTTACGAATAGCATATTTGATAAATTTATTATCTCAGATGCAATATTCAAATCCTGATCGCTTAATACAATATCAAATAGTGATTTTTGCTCATCTAAGAGTTTTTCTTTACTGTGCCCTAGAATAACAGGTGTTTTTTTTGCATACAAAATGGCAAAAAAGGCGGCGGTAAATAAATATCTATTATTAGTACAAATCGCGACTCTTAAAACATCGGGCCTATTAATGATGTGTGTATAAATTTCATATATTTTTTCTTTGAAATCTTGAGCAGTATATAGTCGATTATTATCAAAATATAATGCTGCATCATCCAATGCTTCTATAAAAAATTTCTGGTATAAAGAGTTCATTGTTTTTCGATCACTATCTTTCTGTATAACCATTCACCTGCAAGCAATGAACCTATTAATATATAGCTAATCAAGCCGTTATATAATGTCCAATATTCAATGCTCATCTGTATTGTGGACAAAGATATTGCACCATTTAATACAAAAAAAGCACACCATATCTTTGTAATCTTTCTTGTATAAACGATTCCTTCTGGTGGCAAATCAGGAGTTTGTAATCTTGCAAAATGCTCAATCATTGAAGGTGGTTTAAACAAAGAATATGTAAATACGCTCAGCATAATAATATTAACCAGCACAGGATAATATAATATCCAACTTGAAGACTTCATCATTAATGCTATGGCACACAGCGCTATCGTTAATATCAATATCAATCGACTTATCCAGAAAAGCTCTTTGATATTAACTTTAAGTGTAGATAATCTAATCAGACAAATAATAATGATGCATGGTGCTAATAAATAAATTGAAAAATATTTTAGCCCCATATACACAAGCAATGGATATGTGATTAATAATATTACACTCAATATTTTAAGAGCCTGTGCCAATTTTTTCATAAAAATTTATGAAAGATTCTCTATCACATCAACAACATCTTTCACAGTACGAACTTGTCTAAATACACTTGGTTCGATGTCTTTTTGTAGAGCATTTTTTAATTGAACCACCAAGTCAACTGCATCAATACTATCTAGATCTAACTCTTCATAAAGCTTAGAATCCATTGTAATTTCTTCAGGTGGTATTTCGAAGAGATCTGAAAGTATTGTTGTTACTTGAATAAAAATTTCGTCGCGGTTCATTCCATTATCCTTTCTGATTCGTTTCAATAAATTTTACTAAACTATCTACCGAATAAAAATAATCTCTATTTTCTTCATTATTAGCTGAAAGCACTATATTAAACTTATGTTTAATTGCTAATCCTAATTCTAATGCATCGATAGAGTCGAGCCCCAAGCCATCACCAAAAAGTGGCGCTTCTGAATCAATTTCATCAATACTCATCCCTTCTAGATTTAGAGAATCGATAATTAGCTGTTTTACTTCAACCTGTAATGTCATCATTATCCTTTATATACTTTGTTAGATTAAAATTTAATCGTTTCTGTAAGTCATCTGTTAATAAGCGTGAATTAATAGATAAACTCTGACCATTCGTTAAATAATCATTAATATTAATTTTCTCTTCCATTCGAATAGTGAATGTAGGCATTTTGGGCGGTAATTTATACCATTTATACTCTTTTGTCAGCATTGGATGATCCAAAGATATACTGACCAACCTGATATCCTTTTGAATTCTTAAAGCTATATTTGCAGCGCCTCTTTGCAGTTTCAAAGGCTGCCCTACTGATGTTCTGGTTCCTTCAGGAAAAATAACTAGCTTATCTTGATCCGTTAGTCGCTCTTCACACAATTGGATAAATTTATCCACGTCATCATTGGGAATATAATCGGCTGCTCCAATAACACCTTTAACAAAAATATTTTTCAATAGTTTATCTTTAACAATGCAATTGCAATGCTCTATCGATGATCCCAAAAAAACAATATCCAATAAGCTTGGGTGATTCGCGACAACAATGACATTCTTGTCGCGATTTAAAATATCAAAACCTTCAAATTTAAAATCAAATATTCTTAAAAATCGTAATGAGCACAAATAACCATAGAATGTTTTGGCGATCATCTTCTGTGCAAAAACTTTTCTTTTGAGTCGATCTTTAACAAATAGATTAAAAATGGGAAATAATATGGTTGATAATACAAGTGCTCCTAAACCAAAAGCTGCAAACCATATACCTGTGATACAAAATCGCCATACATAATTTAATTTTTTATACATTATATTTCCAATGCAACGATTGATTAACACCTTCCAAAGAAAAACTTTTTTGATCTGAAAATAAACCATGCACCAATTGTATTGGCAATGGTATTTTTCCACCCTGATTTTCACTTTCTTTTTTATCTATTGTAATCTGCCAGTCATTACCTTTTTCAAATAAAAGTGCAACCGCATAAGTTGGCTCATGGCTAACACCATAGTTGTAATAAAATTCAGGTATTGCACCATCAAATGCTATTAATAATACATTCTTTGCACCTGATTCTAAAAAAACTAAAATCTCATATAAAGCCTGCGCCAATCCATCTTGCCCTGCGGAAATAGAACTTACCTCAATAGATTGCTTAGATAGAATTGTTGAAAGCCCTGCAGCAACATTATGCACACTCATAGAAAAATCTGTCGGTGAGATATTATTATTCGAGCTTAGCGCTTCGATAATTTTATGGCTTCTTTCTAATTCACCATGTTCACTTAAAAATACAGCCGACTCTATCTGATGCTCGTGCAATATTTCTAAAAAATTCTCACAAGCTAACCCTGTTGCTTGGCTCATTCTTCTTGCTTGCATCATGGGAATATATTCATATTTTTTAAACGGCAAGTCATCTGACAACACCAAAGGTTTCTTTGCCCATTCTCGTAGATTTTCTTTCGAAGTAAGTCCTCTACATAAAATATTACTTGCTTTAATTGATAGTGATAGCTGCATTATATATATGGTGGTCTACAAAATTCTTGTAGCATTATACAAGTAAATAGAAAATAGATACAATGCCCGCATTCCTATAATAAAAGGCGTAATCGTGTCTTCTAATTTTTACAACAATGATCCTCATACTGCACTAGATGCTATTTCTATTGCTCAAAAAATTGCTTTTGCCCCGATAATTTTCCAAGCAGCTATTAGCTTACGAGATTTGAACATATTATCTTATCTAGATGATTCAGAAAATGGACGCACATTGGAAGAAATTATTACTCATACAAATCTTTCTGAATATTCAGCCAGTGTTTTATTAGACATGGGATTAAGTGCACAAATCCTATATAAAAAAGAAGAAATTTTTTGCCTAACTAAAGTTGGTCATTTTCTAATTCATGATGAAATGACTAGAGTTAATATGAATTTCATGCAGGATATTTGTTATCAAGGTATGTATTTTTTAAAAGACTCGCTAATTAACAATGAGCCTGAAGGGCTAAAAATGTTAGGCAAAGAATCATGGAAAACTATTTATCCTCATTTAAGTAGCCTGCCTGAACCACAAAAATCCAGTTGGTTTGAATATGATCATTTCTATTCAGATTCTGCATTTCAAGCGGCTTTAAATATTGTTATGAGTTTTAATCCTCAGCACATTTTCGACATTGGTGGTAATACCGGTAAATTTGCTTTAGCCTGCTGTCAAAAATCTACCGATACACAAGTGACAATTATAGATCTTCCTGAACAAGTCAAAACTGCACAAGAAAATATAGATCTCCACAATCTTGGTGAAAGAATTCATACTTTCCCTGCAAATATATTGGATACGGCAGAACTTCCAACTGATGCTGATCTTTGGTGGATGAGCCAATTCTTGGATTGCTTTAATAAAGAACAAATCATACACATCTTGCAACTCATTAAAAGTCATAAAAAACCAGAAGCTAAAGTCTGCATTTTAGATGTGTTTTGGGATAATCAACCATTTGAAGCTGCTGCTTTTTCAATCAATGCATCTTCGCTATATTTTACAGCGATTGCCAATGGCAAAAGCCGTTTCTATCATTTAGATACTTTCAAAACTTATATCGAAGAAGCTGGATTAAGCATTATAGAAGTGAAAGAAAATATTGGCATTTCTCACACTTTAATTGTTTGCCAATAAACCGATATTTATCCTTACGTTAAATACTTTTAACGTAAGGATATAAACAATATTAATCTCTAAATTCAGCTTTCGGCAATAACCATGTTAAAAAACCTAAAACTGGTAAGAATGATGTGAATACAAATACAGTTTGTAAACTTGTAGTATCCGCTAACCATCCTAAGAACAATGCACCGATTCCGCTCATTCCGAACATTAAGCCAAAGAAAACCCCAGCGATCATCCCAACATTACCTGGCACCAATTCCTGAGCAAATACAACGATTGCAGAGAATGCTGAAGCTAATATTAGTCCTACAAATATCGATGCAATAATCACACCAATAAATGGTAAATGTGGCAGTGCTAAAGTAAATGGTAATGCACCCACCATCGAGAACCAAATAACTTTTCGTCTACCAATTTTATCACCAATGGGCCCCCCTACGAATGTACCAATCGCTACAGAAGCCATAAATACAAAGACTAAAATAACAGCATTAGAACGTTCTATACTAAATTTTTCAATCAAATAAAAACTAAAGTAATTCGTGAAATTAGACATATAAAAGTATTTAGCAAAAATCAAAATGGCCAAAATTCCTAAAGACCACATTGTGCGTTTTTTACCATAAGGAAAAGTAGCTTTTGTATGTTTATTTTTTTGTGCCGCTTTTTGATGTGGCTCGCCCCAATGACCAAGATATGTTAACAACCCCATAGCAAATACACCAATTCCTGCAAACCATAATATATTATGCTGATTGGCATATTTTACGACAATAATTCCTGCAATTAATGGCCCTAAAGATGAGCCTAAATTTCCACCCACTTGGAAAATAGATTGCGCCAGTCCATAACGTCCACCTGAAGCAATTCTTGTTAATCGTACTGCTTCAGGATGAAATATTGATGAACCTATCCCCATCATTCCTGCTGCGATTAATAAATGTGTATAGCTTGTTGCAAAACCTAGCCCTGTAATCCCAATTGTTGTTGCCAACATTCCCAGTGGCAATAAATATGGCATCGGATGACGGTCTGTAAAAAATCCTATCCCCGGTTGCAACAAAGATGCCGTCATTTGGTACACCAAACTAATCAAGCCAATTTGGGCAAAATCTAGCATAAAATTAACTTGCAATAACGGATAAATCGCCGTCAGCATTGATTGAATAATATCATTACACAAATGTGCCATTCCGATCATTAATAGAATTGGAAAAGCGGTTTGCATTGTACTTTTGGGTTGTATCACAGCCGTATCCTTAAAATTATCTTAGCCAGTTATTTAAGCAGATATTTAATATATTGCACGTGATTAATTTATGATTAACAGTTCAATATAAACTTACGAATATTTACTTTAAATATTTTGATCAACAACAATAAAATCCAGCAGTCGCTTATTAGACTGACCATTTTTAATGTGGACAGCGATTGCTTCTACATGTGTCACAAGCTCACTATTTCTAACAGCACTTGCGTCTAATTGACTTGCTATCAGTGTGCCTTGGATTTTATTCATAGCTTAATGAGTTTCATTTATAAAAAAGGGCGATTTTAATTGCCCTTTTGTTGATCTAATTTACTGAATATTAATCTATCAATTGCTGCTTATATTCATCATAAAATTGATGTAAAGAGCTACTTACAACAGTTGCAGCACCATCAATCAATGCACATTTGCCACTGCCTGGTAGCAATGAACATAAACTTTCCAAGGCACGAAGATCTTTTCGTAAACCTGTACCAGTATCAATTCTGCGCAATAATCGCGACAATTGATATGTACCTATTTTACATGAAGTGCATTGCCCACATGAGCCTGCCGCAAAGAAATCCACATATTCAGCCACTTTGCGCACGATACTTGTCCCTTCAGACATCACAATCATCGCCCCCGTACCTAAACTTGAGCCTGTCTCTTTTAATGAGTCAAAATCCATCTTCACATCTAAATCTTTTTCTGTGAGCAATGTATTAGAAGGCCCGCCTGTAAATACAGCTTTAAATGGCGCACGGGTTAACATTCCACCACCATGAGTGAATACAAGCTCGCGCAATGTTGTGCCCATCGGCAATTCATATAATCCTGGTTTTAAAATATCGCCTGATAATGAATAAAGCTTCGTGCCTGATGCATTGCCAATGCCTAAATCGTTATACCATTTGGCACCATTTTTTAAGATGTGCGTTACTGTGGCGAATGTTTCAACATTATTCACCAATGTTGGTTCACTAAAAACACCGCTTTCAAATGGATAAGGTGGTTTTTGACGAGGGAATGGAAAGCCACCTTCCACAGTAGAAATAACCGCCGTTTCTTCACCACCAATGTATAGCCCTGAACTTTTCACAACTTTCAGTTCCACAGGCATTTGTAGATAATTTTCTATCTCTTTAAATAATTCGTGGCTTTTCCATTCTGCCACTGCATCTGCCATGATTTCTAATGCTTCTGTTTGATGCGGATTAATGTAGAGATAAACATGATTCGCTTTCACTGCAACTGCTGCAACCAAAGCACCTTCGATGATTTGATGTGGTGTTTCCTTCAACAAATAGCGATCTTTAAATGTGCCAGGTTCATCTTCATTGCCGTTACACAATACATATTTTGATTTATTTTCTTGATTAGCAACTGCTTGCCATTTTCTGTGCGTCGGAAAGCCTGCGCCGCCCATTCCTCGTAAATCTGCTTGCTCTAATATCGAGATAATATTTTCAGGCGCTTTTAAAGCATTTTTTAAGCCAAGCCCACCTTCTGTACTCAGCCATTTTGTTAAATCAGCACCTATACGTATGTCATCAGCGAGTAATACCGGTTTAAATGTCATAATTTTGTCCTACTGATTTAATGATTGTTTACAGAATGCTTTTGGTGCTTTCTTAAACTGATCTCTTGATGAAAGTCGAAATTGCCATATTTAGGGAATAAAATTGGTCCATAAACATCTGTCGACATGTGCGATAAAATGAGCTCACGCTGCCAGTTATATAGATGAAACAGACCAACTTTAGGTGCGGGATGAGAGCTTGCATTCAATGCTGCATGTTCACCTGCTCTTCTGCCAAACGTGATAATTTCTTGTAAAGCATTGCCCATCATGCGGTTTTTACCATGAATCCCACCGCTCATTTCACCCACACAATATAGGTTTGGAACGGTCGATAATCCATCTTCATCAATTACTACGCCACCATTTTGATAATGCAAAGTCGGGCGAACCATCACAGGTTCTTCGGTTAAATCAAGATTACATTGCTTACCCAAATGCCCTAAGCTCACCAAGCGCTCTTTTAAAATGCCAGGATTGCGTCTTTCTAGATCAGGAATGTCTAAAAATACACCGATGCTGCCTTCTCTCTCAACGCCACGACCTTCAGCGCACTCTTTTAAAATGGCGGATGATACGATATCTCGTGGCAATAACTCATCCACAAAGCGCTTGCCTTCGCCATTCACTAAATAAGCACCGGCTGATCGAGCTGCTTCTGAGATTAATCCACCGAGTCTAAATGATGGCCATGCCACGCCCGTTGGATGGTATTGATACGAACCGATTTCACGAAGCTTTGCACCCATACGATAAGCCAAAACCATGCCATCGGCTGTTGCACCATAATGATTAGAGGTTGGAAAATCATTTAAATGCAATCGCCCTGTTCCACCTGTGGCTAAGATAATTTTGCTCGCTCTTACCAAGATAAAACGATGCGCATTCAAATCATAAATCACGCCACCCACGCAATTACCATCTTCATCCGATAACAACTCTACTAATGGACAACGATTCCAAACATCTATGCGTTCATCCAACTCCACCGCTTCACGCAATACACGCATCATTTCAACGCCTGTATAATCCTTAAACGATAAAATACGCGCGCGCGTTGCGCCACCCGGTTTCTTTCTTAATAATTTGCTAGAAAATGATGTACTGTTATTTTCTCTATCAAACATCATGCCTTGCTCGATGAGCCAGCGAATGCTTTTTGGTGCTGAAATTGCCAATTGCGCCACAAGCTTTCTATCTGCACACATGTGCCCTGCTCTTAATGTATCTTCATAGTGAATTTGTGGGCTATCATCTTCGCCAACCGCAGCTTGAATGCCGCCTTCCGCCATCACTGTATTGCTATCACCGATTCTAAGCTTTGTGGCTAAAATCACTTTTCGACCATTCGTTGAAACTTCTAATGCAGCCGCGCAACCTGCACCGCCTGCACCAATCACTAATACTTCTGTATTAACCACCAATGCACCGGCTAAATCAGCATCTGTAATCGCCGCATTGCTTTGTAAAAGTGCCGCCAATACTGTCGGGCAAGCATCACCTTTATTCACGCCAATCGTTAAATTTCTCGTGCTCCCTTCTTTATAGTCAGGGTGATATTCTTTTAGTAATGTCTGTTTGTCAGCAATTTCAGGTGGTGCCACGTGATCGGATGCTTGCAAATTAGCCAATGCTTGTTCGTATGGTATTCCGCTCATAATTATCCCTACCTAATTTCTGCATCAATATCTATGGTCATTTCGCCTGTTTCAATTTGATGCAAACGGCGGACTAAATCGCTTGGGCGCATTGTCATTGCTGTCGTTAAACGCCTAACGTAAGTGCCTAAATGATTCGGTTCTATCATCTCTGGGCAAGCAATGGTGCAAAGGTTACACATAATGCATTCATTGAATATCGCCGCTGCACTTAAATCCCCTGCTGCTGCTAGATTTACACCTTTTTGCACTTCAAGATGTTTCGGGCAAGCATTATCACAGCCACCACAATGGCGACAATTTTTCGCCTCAGGGAAAACTTCATTAATGCGCTGTAAAATATCCCAAGTTCTGCCTTCCCAATCATCTGTTTTATATGAGTGATAGCGATGATTCACAGGCAAATGCTCTAAAAAGCTCACTTGCAAGCCTTCTTCGATTTTAGTTTCACAAGCCAATGCTGCAGTCACTTCTTTTTGATCTTTGCGTTTGACCAATATTCTGCAAGAGCCACAAACACCTTGCCCTGCACAGCCGATATTATCCGTCACTGGCTCACCGGACTGCATCACAGCTTCGAGAATGGAGCAGCTTTCTTCCGCAGTTAACTGCTTCCCATCCACGACTAAATTAATATGCTTATTTTCTTTCATGTTGATCCTTAATGAATTAAAGATTTATATAACTTTGGATTATTCTATTTTACATATTATTTATTTAAAATATTATCGATAAATGTATTATATATCCGATGATTTATCTTGTGTTCTTCTCTGATATTAAAATTTACAAAAATATAATCGTATATCTATTAATTAAGTGTTTTATAAATATATCGTCGCAAATAATAATGAGCAAAATTCCAAAATAATTATTACTGCACAAATAATAGTCTTTTTCATATTTTATATTTTTATAAACAATTAATTAGAGATTTATATTGAACCAAATTATACCTAAAAAACCTCTCTAACCATTGCAAAATGTGAAAAAAGTTGTTGCATAAAAAAAATCTAAGCGTACTATCTTAATAGTACAGTATTAAGGTGAATCTAAAAAAGGAATATTATGCAACCTCAAACTCAACGTTTAAAAATCGCAATACAAAAATCTGGTCGTTTAAGTCAAGAATCAGAAGCACTTCTCAAACAATGTGGTCTCAAAATGATCATCCAAAAAGATAAATTAATTGTGCATGTAGAAAATATGCCGATTGATATTTTGCGTGTGCGTGATGACGATATTCCAGGATTAGTATTTGATGGCGTTGTGGATATCGGCATCATCGGGCAAAACGTATTAGAAGAAGAAAGCCTTCGCCGTGAAGGTAAAATGGACAATGACTACATTACATTGAAAGAATTACCATTTGGTGGCTGCCGTTTATCCCTCGCATTGCCAAAAGAAACACCATATGAATCTGTGCAATCACTCAAAGATAAGCGCATTGCAACATCATACCCTTACTTACTTAAACGCTTTTTGGATGACAAAGGCGTGCCATTCAAAACATCAATGCTCAATGGCTCTGTAGAAGTTGCACCTCGCGCAGGTTTATCTGATGCGATTTGTGACTTAGTTTCAACGGGTGCAACATTAGAAGCCAATGGTTTACGCGAAGTGGATGTGATCTACCGTTCTAAAGCTGTAATCATTCAATCCACCAATGTCGTTGATGCCAATAAGCAAGCATTGATCAATAAATTGATGGCACGAATTCAAGGCGTAACACAAGCTGTTGAGTCTAAATACATTATGCTACATGCTCCAAAAGATCGTTTAGATGAAATTTGTGCATTATTGCCGGGCTCAGAAACACCAACAGTTTTACCATTAGGCAATGATAAAACTCGTGTAGCTCTACACATGGTGAGCACAGAATCTCTCTTCTGGGAAACGATGGAAGCTTTAAAAGCCAAAGGTGCTAGCTCAATTTTAGTGTTACCAATTGAAAAAATGATGGAGTAATAATGCGTACTGTAGTTTGGAATCAATTAACTAACGAAGAACAATCAAAAATTTTACAACGCCCAGTTCAAATGAGCGCACAAAGCTTAGAAGAGCGTGTAACTGCAATTGGTGATGCTGTACAAAAAGAAGGTGATGCAGCCCTACTCCGTTTTACAGAGCAATTTGATAAAACAGCTTTAACGGATGTTGTGTTACCGCAATCAGCATTTAAACAAGCTGAAGAAAATTTATCAGATGATTTCAAAAAAGCATTGAAAAATGCTTATGACAATATCTATAAATTCCACGTAGCACAAAAACCATCAGCAATTTCTATTGAAACGCAAAAAGGTGTGTTGTGTGAAGTATTAACGCGCCCAATAGAAAAAGTAGGTTTATATATTCCAGGTGGTACTGCACCACTTTTTTCAACAGTTTTAATGCTCGCCATTCCTGCAAAAATCGCGGGTTGCAAACGCATTGTATTGGCGTCACCGCCAACCATCGCCGATGAAATTATTTATGCTGCAAAACTTTGTGGCATCGACACGATTTATACTATCGGTGGTGCACAAGCTGTATTTGCTCTCGGC
>CANRJX010000005.1 GCA_947631095.1 uncultured Wohlfahrtiimonas sp. | reverse complement strand
TCAGGTAATAAATAACCATTACGACTAGATAATGCTAACCCTGATTCTTCTCTACAAATTGCAACCGGGACAATTTCAATTGGCATATTTAATTCTTCAACCATTTCTTTAATGATGTAAAGTTGCTGAAAATCTTTTTCACCAAAACATGCAATATTAGGTTGTACAATATTAAATAACTTTGTCACAACTGTTGCGACGCCATTAAAATGCCCTTCTCTTGACGCACCACATAATTCATTTTGAATGTCTGAGGGAACTACACGGACAGATTGATGCCCTTTTGGATACATTTCTTCAGCATTCGGTGCAAATACTGCATCAATACCTAAAGCTTCTAATTTTGCACAATCTTCTGCCAAGGTTCTTGGATAGCTACTGAAATCTTCATTTGGACCAAACTGAATAGGATTCACAAAAATAGAAACGATCACATGTTTTGATCTTTGCTGAGCTGTTTCTACTAATGTTAAATGCCCTGCATGTAAATTGCCCATCGTGGGTACTAATGCAACTTCTGATAATTGAGAACGATAAGCTCTCATTTCTGCAATGGTTTTAATAACTTTCATGATTTTCTCTAATTAAATGACTGTTCATCCGTTGGAAACTCTAGCATTTTTACAGCTTTGACATAAGACTGAATGGCGCCTTCGATAGAATTATTTTCAATCAAAAAATTCTTAGAAAAACTGGGAGGATTTGGATAAATGCCTAACATATCTTGTAATACTAAGACTTGTCCATCACAGTGAATGCCTGCACCAATACCAATGACAGGAATGTGTAGCTTTTTAGCAATTTTCTTAGCCAATTCTTGTGGAATGCATTCTAAAACTATCATCGCAGCACCTGCCAATTCATGAGCAATGGCTGCTTCCACCATTTCGAGTGCAACATCTTCATGACGACCCTGCACACGATATCCACCTAAGGTATTCACGGATTGAGGCGTTAATCCTAAATGTGCACACACAGGAATGGAACGCTTAGATAAATATGCAGTTTTCTCTACTTGATCTTGCCCGCCTTCAATTTTCACCATATGAGCACCTGCTTTCATTAATTGCACGGCATTCATATAAGCTGATTCAACTGAACCTTCATAAGCCCCAAAGGGTAAATCTGACACAATGAGTGATTTTTGATTACCATTGGCAACATTTTGAGTGTGATAAATCATATGTTCCATAGTGACAGGCAAAGTACTAGCATGCCCTTGAATCGTCATTCCTAATGAGTCGCCCACTAATAAAACGTCCACATCAGCCTTATTCATAACTTTAGCAAAAGATGCATCGTAACAAGTTAACATTGTTATTTTGTCATTGTTTTCTTTCATCTTTTTTAACGTGGTTACCGTAATCATCAAACTCCTCCAGCCCATTATAATTTAGGTGTTTGATTATACAGTCCTATTGATTAAAGCAACACCATTCGAATAGCGTTCTACTATAATAACTTCGCAGATACAATTACATTAAAATCGGATCAAATAGATGAAAGAAAAAATTGAGTTAAACCAAGTCAGTATTTATGTTGTAACAATTATTGTTGCAACTTTACTGGGTTCAAATATGGCCAACATTAATAAAATGATTGACTACTTGCCTGTCGTTTTAGGTATTTTAATGTACAGCATGTTTTTACAAATCCCTTTTAAACAACTGAAGTCTTCTTTCAGCAACCATAAATTCATTACAGCGTTATTATTGAGCAACTATATTATTGTGCCTATTGTCGTAGCAATATTGATTCAATTTTTACCCAATGAAACAACCATAATATTTGCTGTCTTATTAGTGCTGTTAACCCCTTGTATTGATTACGTAATTGTATTCACTCATTTAGGCAAAGGAGATGCTCAATTAATGCTGGCATCAACACCTTTATTATTTATCACTCAAATCTTGCTACTGCCTCTATATATTTGGCTTTTTATCGGAGATGCATTTTTATCCACACTTTCAATCACACCATTCATAGAATCATTTTTTTATTTAATCGTTATTCCTTTTTTGATTGCAGTTTTAATGCAAAATTTTTCATCTAAATATCATGTGCTATCTAGTCTTCATAAAATTTCAGATTGGTTGCCTGTTCCTTTCATGGCTTTAGTTTTATTCATCATTATTGCCTCACAAATCACAGAACTCATTCATAACCATCAATTACTCATGCAAATTATCCCAATCTATTTAGCATTCATGATCATTATGCTGCCCATAAATATTTTAATAGGGAAACTGTTTAAGCTCACAAGTGACTCTAAGAGAACGTTGATATATAGTGCGGGAACAAGAAACTCTCTTGCAGTATTACCATTTGCATTGGCATTGCCTGATGAACTAGCAATGATTGCCGCAACAGTAATCGTCGCGCAAACCATAGTTGAGTTAATCGGTGAATTAATCTATGTAAAAATTACGCCAAAAATTCATTAGACAATAAAAAAGCTCTGAAATTCAGAGCTTTTTTATTGGTCATTTAAGATAACAATTACTCAAAATCTTCTTCGAACATTGCAGCCAATTCTGGCGCACTTAAATTTTGTTTTTCTGCTTGCGTAAATGTTTTTAAGAATTTGCCATTTTTTAATAACATGGTTCGATCACCATATTTAATCGCATGGTGCATATTATGAGTAATCATTAAACAAGTCAGATGCGTTTCTTCAACGATCTTATTTGCTAAATACATAACATTTTCAGCAATTTTAGGGTCCAATGCCGCTGTAATTTCATCCAATAATAAGATTTTTGAGTCAGATAAAATCGCCATAATTAGGCTTAATGCTTGGCGTTGGCCACCTGATAAATTCATCACAGAATCTTGGAGCCTATTCTCTAATCCCATATTCAAGAGTGATAAACGTTCTCTAAAAAACTCACGTTTTGCGCGGCTATTAAAAAACTCTAAACCACGTAACTGGCCGCGTTTAGCAGCGAATGACATATTTTCTAAAATTGTCATGCGTTCCATTGTGCCAACACGTGGATCTTGCATCACAATCGATACATCTTTGGCTCGCTTTTGCTGCGAATTATATGTCACATCTTGATCATCAATTAAAATACGGCCTTTTTCTGGCTTCATAAAACCAGAAACAACATTAAACAATGTTGATTTACCAGCACCATTACCACCAATGATTACCGAAAACTCACCTTTTTTAACTTCCAAACTTAGGTTTGAAAGCACTTCTCGCTCTAATTTTGTGCCTTTAGCAACGATGACATCTATTGATTCTAACTTAAGCATTTTTTCTTCCCGGTAACGCCATAATTACGATAATTAAAACACCCGCAATAAGATTGAAATCTGACGTTTGAAGATGTAAGAACTCTGTATTTAAAGCCACTGATGTCACAATACGATAAGCAATAGAGCCGATAATACAGCTCAATAACTTAATCCAAATTGATCTGAACGGTAAGATTTTTTCACCGATAATCACAGCCGCAAAACCTGCGATAATCGTACCAATACCTGAAGTTAAATCACCAAAACCTTGTTGCTGAGAAAATAATGCGCCACCTAAAGCAATTAATCCATTCCCCAAAGCAACACCCAAAATAATCATCCACTTAACATTCACACCACCGTTTAAACATAAACGCTTATTCTGGCCAATTGCGCGCAACGATAACCCTAGATTTGTGCTTAAAATCCAAGTAAATATCGCAACCAATACAACTGCGATCAATGTTAAGTAAACTAGAGATAATGAAAAATTGTAACCAAATAACTCAAACGATGATGAAGGAAAAATTGTGGTCGCACCTAATAATGAAATATTCGGTATACCGCCCATCACATGAATATTCACAGAATAAAGCATGAACGCGACTAAAATACCTGCCAATAAATCTGTTACTTTAAAATAACAATTTAATATGCCTGTTACAGAACCAGCAGCCATCCCACCTAATACTGCTAATAAGAGAGATAAATAAGGATTGTAACCATATTTGATCAAGATACTTGAAATTGCAGCACCGAGTACAAAACTTCCATCACATGTTAAATCTGGAAAATCTATCACACGAAATGTTAGATAGATTCCCATGCCAACTATCCCATAAACTAGCCCTAAAATTAGGGCTATCTCTAATTCACCTAAACTGATCATCTACTAATTTAATCCTTCTTGATTACTTTTGCTGCTTTTGCCTTGATAGCATCAGGGAATGTATATCCTAATTTGTCAGCCGCATCTTGGTTAATCACTAATTCTAACTCAGTTGGAAAACCAACATCAATTGAATTAATATCTTTACCATCTAGAACATCTGCGATCATAGTTGCTGTATCTAGCCCAATATCATATTGATTTGGACCTAACGCTGCTAACGCACCTAATTCTACTGCATCAGTATCTGCTACAAATACAGGTTTATTTTCTTTGTTTGCAGCCATGATAACGCTTTCCAAAGCTGCCAATGTTGTATTGTCACCATACACAAACAATCCATCTGTACGGCCCGCTAAACGAGTCGCAGCTTGTGGCACATCAGATGTTTTATTCACTGATTGCGCAACAATTGTTAAGCCTAATTTTTCGCTCGCAGCCGTTACATCTTGCAACTGTTGGATTGAGTTAGCATCGGCTGGATTATAAAGAAAACCCAACGATTTTAAGTTTGGATACAGTTCTTTAAATAATTCAAACTGTGGCACAACATCTACTTTATTCGACATGCCAGTTACATTGCTGTTTGAACCTGACAATGCCGTTACTAAACTTGCACTTAAAGGATCTGTGATAGAAGAGAAGATCATTTTAGTTTTGCCTTCATTTGCAGCTTTTACTAAGCTTTGTGCAGAAGGTGTACCAATACCTACAGTAACATCTGCGCCTTGGTTAACAAATTTTGTAGAGATTTGGCTAGCCAATGCAATATTGCCCTGCGCTGATTCAACTCGTAAATCTAAGTTTTCACCTTGCTTATAGCCACGCTTTTCTAAACCATCTTTGATGCCCAAAGCTGTCTGATCTAATGCTGGGTGCTCAACGATTTGATTAATATAAACTTTCTTTGTATCTGCTAAAGACATACCAAATACTGTTACCAAACTTAACGCTGCTGCTAAAACTGTTTTTTTCATATAATTACTCCTAAATATCATTATTTTTGATTAATTTTCTCTAAAACTGATTTATACCCATCGTTTGTCTCATCTTTTAAAAACCGAGCCACGCGACCAATTGTGGTTAAACTTGCGCCTGTTTTTGCATGTATTTCACGATATGAATACTGCTCTGTTGCAAGAAGTTTACATACTCTCCAGCGCTCTACAAACGCTGCATATTCATTCGGTGTGCATAAATCTTTTAAAAAATTATTCATGCTTTCTTTGTTATCAATCGAGACTAATGCTTCACATAGTGCTTCATAATCATCATTTTTCATTAACACCCCCACTAAATGTACTAGCATGATAGTACAGTTATTGTTAATGTCAATTTTTTATTACTACACTGCATAAATTATTTACGTTATATAATAAATTTCTTTATTTTTATAATTTACTAATGAGATTCATTGCACTATGCAAAATTTTATTTTTTTATTGGTCGCGATTGTTTTAGAAGTTATTGCAACTACAACTCTTAAATCCAGTCAAAACTTTACCAAACTGGTTCCCTCAATCATTACTTTAGTAGGATATGGCGGTGCTTTTTACTTTTTAAGTTTAACGCTGCGAAGCATTCCTATAGGAATCGCTTATGCTCTATGGTCTGGTATAGGTATCGTTGCTGTCACAATCGCCGCTTATTTTATCTATCAGCAGAAGCTTGATTGGCCAGCAATTATAGGCATCTCTTTTATTTTAATCGGTGTTTTAATTATTCAACTTTTTTCACAATCATCTGCTCATTAAATATTTTAATCAATACTATTGCTTTTTACAGAAAAGCATTGTAAAAATTATGACCATGAACAAGATAATCGTTGCTGTTTATTTTTATTACTACTTCGAATCCTAACGGGACTCGGAATTTTTTATTGTATAAAATAAACCAACAAAAAATTACCCAGAGCCCGCAAATAGCGGGCTTTTTTTATAAAGGAGTTACAAATGGCTGAAGCCAGTATCACAAGTATAAAATATGAAAAAACCTTAACACGCGAAGATAAAAAAACTTTATCCCTCGCAGCACTCGGCGGCACATTAGAGTTCTATGATTTTGTGATCTATGCTCTCTACATTGAAACAGTTGTTAAACCTCTATTCTTACCAGCAGACATTGCAGCAGGAATTTGGGGTGACATCTTTGCTTGGGGTGGGTTTGCAGCAGGTTATCTTGCACGACCTTTCGGTGGAATGATCATGGCACACTTTGGTGATACTCTTGGCCGTAAAAAAATGTTCACATTAAGTATATTTATGATGGCAATCCCTACTCTATTAATCGGCTTAATGCCAACTTATGCAAGCATCGGAATTGCGGCACCAATTCTCTTGATTGTATTTCGTGTATTTCAAGGAGCCGCGATTGGTGGAGAAATGCCGGGGGCTTGGGTCTTTATTGCAGAACATTCACCTAAGAAACACTACGGTTTAGGAATTGGGGTATTAACAGGCGGTATAGCTGGCGGTATATTATTAGGCTTTTCAATATCTCTCGCAATAGATTTAATCTACGCTGACAACCGTGCGGCAATCACTGATTATGCTTGGAGAATTCCATTCATTATTGGTGGTATTTTTGGATTAGTTGCGGTTTACTTACGCAGATTTTTATCTGAAACACCTGTTTTCCAAGAGATGGCAAAAAATAAATCGTTATCTAAAGAAATTCCAATTATTACCGTCTTGAAAAAGCATAAATTAGCGTGTCTTTTGACAGGATTATTAACATGGTCTTTATCCACAACCGTCATGTTAGGCATATTATTTACGCCTGTTAAAGTGTTACAAGGTCTATATGGAATAGATCCAATTATTGCGAGAACGGCAGGCTTAATTGCAGCAGTTTTCATTGTGATCGGCTGTGTAACATGCGGAATTTTTGAAGATAAACTTAAAACACGTAAAGCTTCTACACTTTTCTGGGGTGGTTTAATCGTTAGTTCCGCCATATTTTATAGCGTACTCGGACATCATCCGACGATTTCCACAATATTAATTTTATACGCTTTCATGGGATTTTTTGCTGGGGCGACTACACTTCCACCAGTGATAGCAACAAGAATGTTCCCACCTGCAATTCGCTTCAGTGGATTATCATTTTCATATAATCTTTCATATGCAATCTTTAGTGCGATTACACCAGCAGTTGCAATTGCATTACTAAAAATAACACCTATGGGCGTTGCCTACTATATTTGGTTTATTTCTATCATTGCCATAGCTGTGGCATATTTACCACTTGCCTATAACGGATGGACTGAAGTAGGTATATCAAAAAAATATTAATTTTAAATAAAGCTATAAAATGACCGTGTTGTTAGATTATTTCTAACAATGCGGTCTTTTTATATAAAAAAGCAAATACCTCATAAATACTTAATTAGAATCAAGTCATTTTTGGTTAAAATAATTGATATTCCTATTACCTTAATAGACATTTTGGAGAAAACTATGAAGTTGACTCACGAAACACTACATTCACTGATAAAAACAAAATTAACTCAAGCAGGATTAACCACAGAGCATGCACACATAGTTGCTGACGTATTAGTACATGCAGATTTACGAGGCATCCATTCTCATGGTGCTGTACGTGTAGAATATTATGCTGAACGCATTAGCAAAGGTGGAACAAATACAGCACCTAAATTTAATTTTGAAAAAACAGGTCCATGCAGTGCAATATTCCATGGTGACAATGGTGCAGGTCATGTTGCTGCTAAGTTAGCCATGGATGAAGCAATTGCTATGGCGAAAGAAAATGGTGTCGCTGTGGTTGGCTTAAGCAGAATTGGTCATAGTGGTGCATTATCTTACTTTGTCGAAATGGCTGCAGATGCTGGATTAATTGGCATTTCAATGTGCCAATCTGATCCAATGGCAGTACCTTTTAATGGCGCAGATGTATATTTTGGCACTAATCCGATAGCATTTGCAGCACCCGGTGAAGGTGATGACAAAATTATCTTTGATATGGCAACAACAGTACAAGCATGGGGTAAGATTTTAGATGCTCGATCACGTAATGTATCAATCCCAGACAGCTGGGCTGTAGACTCAACAGGCAAACCAACCACTGATCCTCATGCAGTACATGCATTATTACCAATTGCGGGACCTAAAGGTTATGGTTTAATGATGATGGTTGATGTACTCACAGGTGTTCTTTTAGGGCTGCCATTTGGTAAAAATGTATCATCTATGTATCACGATTTAAAAGAAGGGCGTAATTTAGCCCAGTTACATATTGTTATTGATCCTGAAAGATTTGCAGGTGCTGAAGTGGTTCGACAAGGCATCAGCCGTATGATGAAAGAACTCAATAACATTAAGCCTGTAGAAGGAGTAGATATGGTTTTCTACCCTGGTCAAAATACTGAACTTGCTGAAAAAGAAGCATTAAAAAATGGTATTGAAATCGTTGATGATATTTATAATTATTTAATATCTGATGAGATTTACATCAACTCTTATGATCATAAAGATCCTTTTGCAAGTTAATTAGCTATTACTACATAAATAACTTAGGTGCGCATATATGATAAATTTTACAGAACGTTTTACCGATATATCCAAATGGTTGTCAGCAATTGGTGCTGATCCGACAGGTGGTATGACTCGTCTACTCTATTCTCAAGAATGGATTGAAGCACAAAATGCTTTAAAGCAAAAGTTTATTGATCATGGACTAACCGCATCATTTGATGAAGTAGGAAATTTATTTGGGCGCTTAGAAGGCAGTAAATACCCAAATGAATCTATTCTATCTGGTTCCCACATAGATACTGTTGTTAATGGCGGAAATTTAGATGGGCAGTATGGTATTGAAGCCGCATTTTTAGCCATTCAATATCTCAAAGAAACATATGGTCAGCCGCTCAGATCTCTTGAAGTTGTCTCTTTCGCAGAAGAAGAAGGTAGCCGTTTTCCTTATGTATTTTGGGGAAGCAAAAATATTGTAGGCATTGCCAATAATAATGATGTGGTAAATATTACTGATGCTAAAGGAATAAAATTTGTTGATGCGATGCATAACGCAGGTTTTGATTTCAGAGACAATACCAAACCTATGCGCGATGATATTAAAGCATTCGTAGAAATTCATATCGAACAAGGCAATGTTCTAGAAATTGAAGGCAAACAGATTGGTATTGTTAATAGTATCGTTGGCCAGCGCCGCTATAATGTCTCTCTTAAAGGTCAATCAAACCATGCGGGTACTACACCTATGGGCTATAGAAAAGATACCATCTATGGCTTCAGCCAAATCTGTTTTGAATCGATCAATAAAGCAAAAAAAATCGGCGACCCATTAGTGTTAACATTTGGTAAAGTCGAACCAAAACCCAATGTTGTTAACGTTGTACCGGGATACACTAATTTTACAATTGATTGTCGTCACACTGACAAAAAAGCACTGGTAGATTTCACAACAGAATTAGAAGCAGATATGCAACGCATTGCCAAAGAACATGGCTTAATCATTGAAATTGATCGTTGGATGGATGAAGACCCTATCCCAATGGATCAAAAATTAGTGCAAAAATTAGAAACAATCTGTCAGCGCGATAATTATAACTTTCGCATAATGCATAGTGGAGCTGGGCATGATGCTCAAATTTTTTCGCCAAAAGTTCCAACAGTTATGTTCTTTGTACCAAGCATTAATGGTGTAAGCCATAATCCTGCTGAGGCAACAAAAATTGAAGACTTAGCTGAAGGTGTAAAAATTTTGGCACAAACATTATATGAATTGGCATATCTTGAATAAGAGCTGCAAAACATTAATTTAAGTATGAAACACAGTACTATTTTATTTATCTAAAGGAGATAACAATGGGCTATATCAATAATCAACTTGGTTTTCCAAACGGTGTGTTGCAAACTCGTTCATTCGTTAAACATGGTAATTGTGCATTATTAGAACCAAATGGCATGGTTAACAATACTGTTCCTGGGTTTGAAAACTGCGACATGACAATTCTTGGTTCACCAAAAATGGGTGCTTCATTTGTTGACTACGTTGTTAATATGAAAGCTGATGGTAAAAATACTCGTGGTTTTGGTGGTGGCGATATTGAAACCTTCGTATTTGTACTAGAAGGAAAAATCAAAGCATATTCAGATAAAGATGAACACTTATTAGATAAAGGTGGTTATCTTTACTGCCCTGCAGGTGTCACCATGTATCTACAAAATGATAACAATGGTCAAAATAGTAAATTATTTTTATACAAACGCCGTTATGTACCATTAGAAGGCTATTCTGCACGAGTCATTTCTAACAACATCAAAAATGTTGAAGTAGTGCACTATGAAGGAATGGAAAATGTGCATTTTCAAAGTATGCTACCTGCTGAACTAGGTTTTGATATGAATATGCATATCCTAACGTTTAAAAAAGGTGGCTCACATGGTTACATTGAAACTCATGTGCAAGAGCATGGCGCTTTAATCACTTCTGGTCGTGGCATGTATAATCTAGATAACCAATGGATGCCTGTACAAGAAGGTGATTATATCTTCATGGGCCCCTACGCTCTTCAAGTTGCCTATCAAGTAGGTGAAGAGGACTTCAGCTATATCTACTCTAAAGATTGTCATAGAGACATTGATTTATAAAAATCACTCGTATTAAAAAAAGCCTCTAAATAATTAGAGGCTTTTTATTTAAGCTTATATTTAAATCAAAGAATTACTTTTTCTTCTCATTTAATAACATAGTGCCATGTTTTGCATAGTGATCATGCCATGAGAATGCTTCTGATAAGATGTGAGGTGTTTGACCACCTTTAGCATTCGCGCGCTCCACGTAGTCTCTAGCTTGTGCTTTAAACTTCGGATGCACACAGTTTTCAATGATTAACTCGGCAATTTCTCTTGGTGATTTACCGCGTAAATCAGCATAACCTTGCTCTGTTACAATCACATCAACATCATGATTTGTATGATCCACATGTGTTACAAATGGAACAATTGCAGAAATGTCACCATTTTTAGCTGTTGAAGTTGTCACAAATATTGTGATACGAGCATTACGAGCAAAGTCACCAGAACCACCGATACCATTCATCATATGAGTACCGTTAACATGTGTTGAGTTAATGTTTCCATAAATATCAGCTTCTAATGCTGTATTGAACGAAATAACACCAACGCGACGAATCACTTCAGGATGATTTGTAATTTCTTGTGGTCTGAAAATTACTTTACCTTTATAACGCTCTAAATCTTCTGCTAATGTTGCAACACGTTTAGCCGACAATGAGAAAGCCGTTGCTGCAGCAAACTTAACAACACCAGCATCAATCAAGTCAAAGATACCGTCTTGTAATACTTCTGATGCAACAGTAATGTCTTTAAACTTAGAGTGTTTCATTCCACTTAATACAGCATTTGCAACTGAACCAACACCAGATTGTAATGGTGCCAATGTTTCTGTTAAGCGACCTTCTTCGACTTCTTTTTCTAAGAATGCTAATAAATGATCAGCAATTGCTTGTGTTTCTTCTGTTGGTTCAAACAATGGTGATGGAATGTCAGGACGATCAGACAAAATAATACCGCGTACTTTTGCAGGATCAACTTTAATACCGACTGTGCCTATGCGCTTACTGATGTCAAATACAGGAATTGCTTCACGTAAATTTTCACCTTGATCTTTAGGTACATAAATATCATGAATACCTTCATAAGCTGCCGGAGCACTTACGTTTAACTCTAGGATAATATTATCTGCTTTTTCAATAAAAATCGGAGAGTTTCCCACTGAACCTGTAGGAATAATTTGGCCATCTTCAGTAATGGCTGCAATTTCAATCACCGCATAATCAATTTCACCCAAAACACCTTGGCGAATTTGTTCCGCTGTATGTGATAAATGCTGATCAATGTACTTAGCTTCACCACTATTAATTTCTTTACGTAATACTGGGTTGCCTTGATAAGGTATACGCAAATTAATTGCTTTATTTTCTGCTAAAACACCATCAGCATCTGGCCCCATTGAAGCGCCAGTATAAACATTGACTTTGATTTTATCTTTGCTTGCACGTTCCGCTAATGCTCTTGGGAATACTTTAGGCTCACCAAAAAGAGTGAATCCACTCATTCCTAATGTCATGCCATCTTTAATCCAAGAAGCGGCTTCTTCAGCTGATACGATTTTATTTTGAAGCTCTTTAAAACGAATTTTACCGACTGCTTGCTCTTTCAAATCAACACTCATATGTTCCTCCTAATCTCTATCTGGATTGTATATTTTCTGTAGTCATTACTATACATAAAATAGGCCTAAAAGCAATGTGCTTACATCTGAGAACGCTTCTGCTCTAAAGCCTCCCATTTCTCAAATGCTTCTTCTAATTCTTCATTTTTTTTCGCTAATTTATCTAAAATTACTGCTTGTGCTACATGATCTTGCTGATAAAAATCATTACTTTGAGTCAATTTAGATAGTTCTTCAATCTCTTTATCTAATTTTTCCAATAATTGTGGCAATAGCTCAAGATCTCTAGTTTCTTTAAAACTAAGTTTAATTTTTTGTGCTTTCACCTCTATTTCAGGCGCCTTTTCTTCTACAATTAAAGCTTTTTTTTCCTCTTTAGTCGGAGTTGTATTAGATAAGTTTTCAAAATATTTTCGGCTATCTGGGCTTTCTAACCAATCAGTATATCCACCTACATATTGACTAATTTTCCCCTCTCCCTCAAAAACTAAAGTTGAAGTAACTGTTTTATCAATAAAGATACGGTCATGTGAAACTATCAATAAAGTACCTTCAAAATCTAACAATAGCTCTTCCAAAACTTCCAAAGTTTCAATATCTAGATCATTGGTAGGTTCATCAAGCACAATAACATTCGCAGGTTTAGCAAAAAGCTTTGCCAATAATAGTCGATTTCGCTCACCACCAGACAATGCTTTTACAGGACTACGAGCTTTTTCAGGCGTAAACATAAAATCTTGTAACCAACCAATAATATGTTTTTTCTTGCCATTAATTTCTATAAAATCACTACCTTCAGCAACATTATCGATCACACTTTTTTCTAAATCTAGCGCTGATCTTAGCTGATCAAAGTATGCAATTTCTAATTTTGTGCCAACTTCTACTTTGCCAGTTTGAGGTTCTAACTGTTGAAATAACAATTTCAATAAAGTTGATTTACCTGCACCATTTGCGCCAATTAACCCAACACGATCACCTCTTGAGAGCGTTAGACTGAAGTCTTTAATGATATTTTTATCACCAATACTATATGAAATATTTTCAGCATTGATGACACGTTTACCTGACTCTTTACCTTCTTCAAAATTTAGCTTAGCTGTACCTTGTTTAGAAACTCGCTCTTTATACTGTTGGCGCATCGCTTGCAATGCTCTAACACGTCCTTCATTACGTGTTCGTCGAGCTTGAATACCTTTACGAATCCAGACTTCCTCTTCTGCCAAACGTTTATCAAATAGCGCCCTTTCTTGCTCTTCAGCATGCAGCATTTCTTCTTTACGACGCAGATAGGTTTCATAACTGCCCGGAAATTCAGATAAATTACCCCGATCCAATTCAATAATTTTATTCGCGATCTTACCCAGAAACTGTCTATCATGCGTGATAAATAGCAATGCACCAGTATAATTTTTAAGAAGCATCTCTTCTAACCATAAAATGGCATCAATATCTAAATGGTTTGTTGGTTCGTCTAATAATAAAAGATCCGGATTGGAAACCAATGCTTTTCCAAGTAGAACACGGCGAATCCAGCCACCTGATAAATTAGCAATAATTTCATCTTTCGGTAGTGACAGCTGTGTGATAATCGTCATTACTTTTTGATCTAAAGACCAACCATCCACAGCTTCAATATCTTGCTGTAATTGGCTAAGTCTATCTAAGTCGATTTGATCAGCAGGCTGTAATAGCAGTTGATGATATTCAACTAATTTTTTACCTGCACCAGGAATGCCTTCAGCAACAACATCATAAACAGTTTGTGTTAAGTCTCTCGGTATTTCTTGTGACAATGACGCAACTCGATAACCTTTATCGATGAGAATATCGCCATCATCAGGCACAATATCGCCCAAAATAACTTTTAATAATGAGCTTTTACCCTCACCATTACGACCAATTAAGGCAACTCTATCACCTCTATCTAAAGTGAAGTCTACATCTTTTAAAAGAGGACGATCCCCAAATGCTAATGAAATATTTTGTAATGTTAAAATTGCCATATCTACTGTCTATTTTGAATTCCATAAAGTGTATTACTAACTACACCTTCTACAACGCGCTTTATATCATACTCTTTAGGCGCACCTATACTAAACTTATGATCGAGACTTAAGATTGTTACACCATGAACCGCACCCCATAATCCTCTTGTTAAAAGTTCTAAATCTTCAGCATTTAATTTTGGTGCCAATAGTGATAATTGATGCCCAATCACTGTGAATAAATTTTTAATATTTACAAAATACTCATCAGTCAATAATTCAGAATCTGCAACTCTATGTATAAAAATAGCTTCCCACTTTTCTTTATGCTGAAAAGCAAAATCAACATAACTTTCTGCAATTTGCATTAATTTTTCATAAGGTTGATCCTCTGAAAAAGCCTGTAGATCATGCTCAACTTTTTCTAATAATAGCTGCAAAGTACGAGCATTAAGTAAAAGCATTAAATCATCAACATTTTTGATCACCATGTAGAGTGATCCAACTGTATAACCTATTTCTTTAGCAATACGGCGCGTGGTTAATTTACTATACCCCTCTTCAACCAAAATTTTTTCAGCGGCAACAATTACCATATCTTTTAATTCATCACGCGAATGGTCGTTACGTCTCCCCATTTTAAAATTCCTTATTCACTTTTAAAGGTAAGCTTTGCAAACTGGCTGGCAATTTGCTCATTCCTTGAGTCGCTTGCTTTTCGCTTCCATATGGACCAAGATATGCAACCCATATTTTTAACCCTGCATTATCTAATTGCTTAAATTGCACTTTACCAGGAATGGATCTGCCTTTTAATATTTTCTCTAATTCTGTTTTAGAGCGATTGCGGCCTAATTCTATCACATAATTAAATAGAGTTTTTTTATCCTCAGCATTTAAAATCAGATTACTTTCTATAGATGAATTTTCATTTTTCTGTAATTTAACTATTTTTTCTGGGTTAACAATATCTGCTTCAAAAAAGTTATTAGTCTCATTCAATACTATTTCAGTTGCGGGCATTACTGCTATAGTTTTCACTGGAACTACTTCTTTTTTAATGACTGTAGGCTGATGATTTATTTTTGGATCGATAGAGACTTTTTGAGATTGCTCGCTATTAAATATCCATTGATATAAGGTCAACACAATAGATAAAGCGATTATGAAGACAGTTAATAAAGTATAAATATTGTTTCTTTTGGGCTCAATCGTTTTTTCTTTTTTATTCTGCAACAGTTTGATAAGGCGACCGGGATAACCATAAGATAGACTATTCAATTGATTTGCTTCAAAAATGGAAACACTTTTCTCAGGTGTCTTGAGATAAATCTGATCTATAAAACTCTTGGTTTGTGCAACTGTCATGCCTGTGAGAGAAAACCTTTTAGCCTGTTGCAGAAGAGGCTGAAATTCCAAATTCATAGGTGTTGCACCCATAAATAGCACTAATGTCACTCGGTGATGAAGGTCAAAATTATCATTTATAATTGATAAAAGAGCTTTAAATATTTCGTATTCAATATCATCTGCATCATCGATAAGTACATAAACATGTCTTTTCTCTTCTAAAATTTTCTCTAAAGCTAATAAAAAATTGCAAAAAATCTGAGAAGGATCTAATTTCAGAAAACTCGTTAGAGCTTTAATATTATGATAAAAAACTTGATTAGTTCGTCCTCTAAATTCAATTAAACCAACAGTTTCGTCAACAGATAATGCAACCAATAACTCTGATAAAAGCCTAGTTTTACCAGAGCCTTCTGAACCCTCCACACAAATCAAACTCATATCTTCTGTGAGACATGAGTTGATTAAATCAGTTAAAATTTGATCATATGGAGCTATGCCTATCCATGGTAGTTGATCTAATTTCAAATATCTCTCTCATCCTTCAGCATAGTCATATTAAATGCTTCTTCGATATATTCTTTGGGTACATTACCCGTGACAACACCATGACCAATGTCAGAAAGTAAGATATATCGAATATCTGTAGAAGTATTCTTTTTATCTAACAACATCGCCTCCCACATTTCTTCAAAAGAGAATTGCTGTTTCATTTCAGTCGGTAATAAAAAGTTTCTCAGTGTTTCTTCAATTTCGACTTGCTGCGCTTCTGTCATCAAATTCATTTTAACGGAAACAATTGCAGCCATTCTCATGCCTACCGCAACAGCTTCACCATGTAAAATGCCTTTATAACCTAAATTTTTCTCAATCGCATGTCCAAATGTATGGCCTAAGTTTAACAATGCCCTATTGCCTTGCTCAAACTCATCTTCCATGACAATTTCTTTTTTATTCTGGCAAGAACGCGCCACCAATTCTTTAATAACAGTTTTATCGCGCATTAAAATTGCATCTTTATTATCTTTTAACCAATAGAAAAAAGATGCATCTCTGATCAAGCCATATTTAATCACTTCAGCCAAACCACTGATAAACTCTCTTCTTGGCAAAGTATCCAATACATCCACATTGATAAATACAGCTTTAGGTTGATAAAAGGTACCAACCATATTTTTGCCTAAAGGATGATTAATTGCTGTTTTACCTCCAACAGAACTATCAACCTGAGCTAAAAGGCTTGTCGGAAATTGGATAAAATCGATGCCGCGTTGATAAATACTTGCTGCAAATCCTACTAAATCGCCAATGACGCCACCGCCTAAGGCTATCAATGTTGAAGATCGTGTATATTTTAGAGTTAATAATTTTGTAATAATCTTTTGTAGAGAATCATTATTCTTAAAAATTTCGCCATCATCTAAAACCAATGTTTCAACTTTTTTATTCGGTAATAATCCTGCAACATAATCAATGTACAAAGGTGCAATCGTCGTATTAGAGACAATTAAAACATTATCACCTTTAACTTTAGTTTCCAGTTGTTCTAAAAATTGGTTTGTTGTAGCAATGTAAATAGGATAAGAACGATCCTCTAATTCAATATCAATAATTTTCATAATTTATTTCTTTAAGGGTGTACACCAGTTGGATGAAAAATTTTCTGTATCATTATACAAATTAACCAGCAATTCACTAATTTGGTTAGGTGTTTTTCCATCAACATTAACATGATAATGGGCAGAGTCTAAATATAGTGCTTTACGATGGTCATAAATAGAACGAAGTGTTATGAGAGGATTATCAGTCTGCAATAAGGGTCTATTCTTATCACCTTTTATCCGCTCAAAAATTTGCTCAGGGGATAAATCTAAAAAAATTACCTTACCTCTAGACTTTAATCTTTCCCGATTAATATCACGCAAAATAGCACCACCACCTGTCGATAGGATGATATTAGATTGATTGGTTAAAGTATCTATGGCTCGAGATTCGATATCACGAAAGACCGTTTCTCCAAAAGCTGAAAATATATCAGGGATCGATTGCTTTTCAGTTTCCTCAATCCAAATATCACTATCTATAAAAGAGTAGTTTAATTTTTTTGCTAATAACTTTCCTAACGTTGTCTTCCCAACGCCCATAGGCCCGACTAAAAAAAAACTATTGATCATATTCATGACCAATAGTTTCTATTCTTTCACAATAATAATCAATAGCTACTTAACAATATTTGGCGTTAAGAAAATTACTAATTCAGCTTTATTGTTAAAGTTGATATTATTTTTAAATAAGTTACCAACGAATGGTAAATCACCTAAAAATGGGACTTTTTGTACTTCTGTACCAGATGTTACAGTATAAATACCACCTAATACTACAGTTTCACCATCTCGAACAATTGCTTGAGTTTTAATCTCGCGTTTTCTAATTTGCATTTCACCATTAGCCTGCGGATCAGGGTCATCTTTTTTAATATTAATATCCATAATAATATTGTCATCAGGAGTAATGCTTGGTGTTACTTTTAGTTCCATAACAACATCTTTAAATTCAGTATTCGTTCCATTATCGCTGACAGTGGAATATGCAATCTGAGAACCTTCATTAATAAATGCCTCTTGTCTATCGGTAGTCATTAATGTTGGACTTGCTAAAACTTCACCTTTACCTTCGGTTTGCATTGCTTGTAACTCTAAGGCTGCAGAAAAGTTTCTACGTAAAATCGCTAATCCCGCGATAGTATTACCTGCAACACTTAGATCAGTCATACCACCTCCCCAAATGTTACTACCAGATGAAGGCGTTATACCACCAGGCATTACACCATACTTATTATCTGATGCCTCCCAAGAACCTTTTTTACCATCCAACCCCCATTTAACACCAAGTTGACGTGTAAAATTATCAGTTGTAGCAACAATTTGAGCTTTAATAACAACTTGACGAAGTGGCTTATCTAAACGAGTAATTAACTCTCTAATGATTCTCATTTGCTCTGGTGTATCACGGACAATCAATAAGTTTTGATTCGGATCAACTGTCAACATACCATGTTGTGAGATCCCAGTTGATTGATTGCGAGTATTATCATTATTAGAAGTTTGAGATGAAGATAAAATTTGTGCAATATCAGGTGCTTTTGCATTATTAATTTGAATAATTTCAGTAATTAAATCAGGATCTAATGTTCTAGCTTCACTCGCAGGCATAATATACACAACATTACCACTTTGCTGCTTAACCAAGCCTTTTGAACGCAAAACAACATCCAAAGCCTGATCCCAAGGAACATTTTGTAAACGAATCGTTATTCTACTATTAACACTGTCACTCACGACAATATTTAAACCTGTAAAATCCGCTATAATTTGCAATATTGCTCTTACATCAATGTCTTGAAAGTTTATACTGATTAAATCACCTGTAAAATTATCTTTGTCGCCTAAAGCACTTTTTGCTGTTTGTACAACTTGTTTTTTTGGCTTCACAATTAACTGATATTTAGATCCTATTTGTTGGCTACTAAATTCATAATTGGATTGCGTACGAATTTTAACACCTGCAACACCATTATTATTAACAACTTCAATGGCTGATACTGGTGTTGCAAAGTCTGTGACTTCAATTCGTCTAACCTGAGAAGGATTCCAAGCAGTACCTAAGACAGATAAAGTTAAGCCTCTAGTCTGCTCATCAATTAATTGAACTTGAGTTTTGTCATTTGGCAAGAATACTTCAATAACACCAGCACCTTGCGAATTTCTATAAAACCCAACATCCTTTACAACAGGTTGTTGAACTTCTAAAGATGGAATATTTGACTGTACAGAATTGTCCCATACTGGTTGTGCAACAGAGTATTTATTTGCAGGAGATAATGTTACAACAACCTCTTGTCCCTTGTTAGTCACACTATAATCGACATTAGATTTTAATTTGATCGTTGAACGTACTTTATTATTTGCATATAAGTTATTAACGTCACTGACCATATTATTGTTAACTGTACGATTTTTTAATACTTGATTAAATCCACTTGATGCAAAATCAACAACTAACAAATCCTTATCTTCTAAATAAAATGATTTTGGAGCAGAAATATTTTTATCAAAATGATAACGTAACTCCATGTCTCCATTTGCAAGCGTTATAGACTCTACAGCGGTTAATTTTTGCGCATTACTAACGGTCAACATTAAGCATGATAAAGCTATAGAAAACAGGCTTATTTTATAGCCTTTCATTCGTTGTATTGATCTCATAAATATTCTCCAATTATTTTATTTTTAAATCTATTTTATTAGGCAAAACGATCCAAGCTTGTGAATCATCTTTATTAATTGAGCCAAATTTTTCTTCGACAAAAACTGACTTCTCAGTAATATCAGTTACTCTACCAAAGTCTCGACCAATATAATCGCCTATTTTAAGCATCATTATTTTATTTTGACCAACATCAATTAAAGCTGCTGTTTCACCATTAGCTAAAGACATTACACCTATCATTGTGAGACTACTTAATTCATATTTTTCAAATGGCCCAGGTTTATAGCCCGGCGATCTTGAAGGATCTTCCTTTAAACGAACCTTTGAACTTGAATCAACATTAATATCACCGTAGGTAAAAAAGCCCTTAAAAAAACCAGTTGCGACAAATGGATCCCTACCTTGTTGCAGATAAAAAAGGCTTGTATCACCTAAACTAACATTATTCGCGACACTCTCAATGTGTTTTGCTCTAACGATTTGATTCACACGTTGTTTTGTCTCTAAAATTCTTTGATCAATTGGAGCAGACTCTTCGAAGTTTTCCAAACATCCCTGAAGCAAAATGCTTGTAAATAATATACTTATAATTATTTTATTATTCATATTATACTTTCCTATGAATTATAACGATATGTAGAGATCATCGCTGAAAATGCTTGTCTACCTGATGTACCACAATCAAATCTTGGCACATTAACATCTTTAACCGTTTGAATAGATTGTAAACCTGTCGGTAATTGATTTGCAGGCACATAACTATTTAAACCAAAGTTCTCTAGAGTAATAATTCTTTCTATTTCTGATAAATTAGCAACAAATTGCCCAATTTGGTCATAAGTTGCACACCCTTCAATTCTCACAGGTATTTTTGTATAAAACCCTTCGGAAATTGGTTTTAAAGGAATAGATTTGACAACTTCTATGCCAGCTTGATTTGCATTTAAATTTAGCTGTTCAATAAAGTTTGCTGCATTTAAATCTCTAGGGAGTTTTTTTCTAACTTCTTCAAGCAATTTATTTACTTGCTCAATTTCTGCTAAATATCTATCTGCCAGTGCTTTAAATTCTAGCTTAGTCGCTAATTCATTGAGCTTTCGTTCTTCATTACTTTTTTGAGCTTGAAACTGAGCTTCATAATCAAAATATTTAAACGCTGCAAAAAAAACAATCCCAAAAGTGATAATCGCAGCCAATAACAACACAATACCTTTTATCCATATCGGTTGCTTTGCCAAATATTCAATGGTAAGAAGTTCATTAAAATCTAAATTAATATTCATTTTTTACCACCCTTATCAGACTGTTTTGGATCAACTACAACACTATAAGAGATGACTCTGTTACCATCCATTAATACTTCATGATGTGGTGGTATTGGTGCAGGGCCAATAAAATTGTCCAAATTATCCAAATGCATTGCAAGCGTGTCTTTATCTTTAGCTAATGCATTAAAACTCAATTGATCTAAAGTAAATGCTAAAGATACGATGAAAGCATCCTGAGGTGTCACTGATGAAAATTTTTCCATTAAATTAACAACTTCAGATCTTTGCTCAGCAAGTTGCTTTAAAACATCTAATTGTTGTTTTAATCGTTCTGTTTGTGCTTTTCGCTCATTCATCTGTGATTCAACATTTGCTAATTGAGACAATTCAGCATCAATCAAATGCGTTCTGTATGCTCTTGAATCTAGCTCTTGTTGAATCAAGAAAATAACTCCGCCAGCCAATAAAGCCCCAATTAAACAACTCAACGTCAAGAAGCGTTTTATTTTATTTTCTTCTTGAATCTTTAACTCTTCACGCCAAGGTAATAAATTAATTTTTACTATCATTTATAATAATCCTCTCATTGCTAGACCTGTGGCTGTCGTTAAACTATGAATACTTGCATTATTCAATTTTGGATAGATTTTTCCATCTATTTCAAACAATGTTTCGGGAGATAATGAGATTACATTGATATCTTTCAGCTGCGAGCGTAATACATCTTCTAACTCTGTATAACATGCTGTGGCACCCACAATATAAAGTTCATGCAGTGTAATTTGTGGGTTATTAGAAATATAAACATCTATCGCTGATTGCAATTGCATATTCACTTCTAGCACAAATTGATTCAAACTATCAGCTATTTCAGGAGATTTACTTAATTTTAATTTTTCTGCATCAGCTATAGAAATGCCTTTATGCTCAGCTATAATTTGTGTTAAGCGCTCACCACCAATTGATACATCTCTGACATAAACAGATTGATCACCAGTTACAATATTTAACCCTGATTGATACAAACCAATATCAAAAACCATGACAGCATCATAATCTGACTTATCAGCTAAGGCATCTTGCACATGCAACAAATCAAGGATTGCATAGATATTAATATCAATAGATGTCACTTTAATGCCCGCAATATCCGCACAAATTTCACGTTGATTCACAAACTCTTTTTGTGCAGCAACAATTAAAACATCTGTATGACCATCCAAAGTGAGTGATGGTTTAATCGGAATAAAATCTAAAAAAACCTCTTCTGCTGAAAATGGAAAATATTGAGAAACGTTTGCTTCAATTGTTTTCCATAACTCATCAGTTTTTAAGCGAGAATCTAAGGGCACTGAACGAACCATTGCAACAGAAGTTGGAATCGCCATTGAAGCTTCTTTTAAACCACCAAAGGCTGCAACTGCCTTATTTAATGTGATCCCTGCAACATCTACATCTGTTGGCAGACCATCTTTCCAGTCACCTTCACAGTTAAAAACCAATGCTCTTGTCAGAATATAATCTCTACCTTTTTTTTGTATTTCGGCTATTTTTATTGAATATGAGCCAATATCTATCCCGATACATACACTCGGCTTTTTAGCCATAATTATTATCCTCTATTAATTTTTTTATTAGAATTAATTTAGCAAAGTTTACTAGGTGCGATTTATAAAATCAATTTATAAATTTAGCCCTCTAGACCATTAAATTCTTGAATTTCAATCCATTCTTTACGTTTAGCGCTCATTTTCTTATTAAGCAACCGATCAAACACTTGATTTATATCAGAATCCCCAATCATTAATTGCACCAATCGACGAGTATCTTGCGACATTGTTGTTTCTCTTAGTTGAATTGGGTTCATCTCACCCAAACCTTTAAAACGTGTTACAGAAACTTGTTTTTTATTTTTACTATATTTTTTTATTAGTTCATTTTTCTCATACTCATCTAAAGCATAATATATTTCTTTACCAATATCTAATCTATAAAGCGGTGGAATAGCAACAAAAATATGTCCAGCTTCAACTAACGGCCTAAAATGTTTTAAAAATAGCGCACAAATTAATGTCGCAATATGTAAACCATCAGAGTCAGCATCGGCTAAAATGCAGACTTTTCCATAGCGCAACCCTTCTAAATTATCACTACCAGGATCAACACCAATCGCGATCGAAATATCATTAATTTCTTGCGATGATAATATTTGATCAGATTCCACTTCCCAAGTATTTAAAATTTTTCCGCGCAGCGCCATAATTGCTTGAACATTTTTATCTCGAGCTTGTTTAGCTGAGCCACCAGCAGAGTCACCTTCCACTAAAAACAACTCAGTCAAAGCAACATCATTGCTCACACAATCTGCTAATTTCCCAGGCAGTTTAGGCCCTTGAGATATTTTCTTACGCACTACAGCTTTAGATGATTTTAATCTCGAATTCGCATTTTCAATGATTAAGGTAATGATTTCTAAACCATCTTCAACATGTTTATTTAACCACAATGTGAAGAAATCTTTTACTGCAACAGAGATGATCCCTGCAATATGACGAGAACTTAAACGCTCTTTTGTTTGACTTGCAAACTGTGGCTCAACCATTTTTAATGACAATAAAAAATTTAAATTTTGCATGACATCTTCAGGCGTAATTTTTAAATTTCTTGGTAATAAGTTACGTTGCTCACAAAAATCACGAATAGATTCTGTTAAACCATTTTTTAATCCATTAACATGCGTTCCGCCTTGCGTGGTCGGAATTAAGTTAGCATAGCTTTCCATCATAATTGGCGTAGTTTCTTTGCTCCAAGCCAAGCCCCAAGTGAACTCTTCTGTTTCACCCGTAAACTCGCCAATGATTGATGCAACTGGCAAAATTTCTTCATTACTTAATTGATCTTCTACATATTCAGTAATACCGCCCTGAAAATACCATTCCAATCGAGCATCTTGAGAATCTTCAGCAACATTTTCATCGATTAAAGTTATTTTTAAACCTGCTGCCAATAATGCTTTTGCTTTTAATAATGGAATTAGTCGGTTTTTTGCCACTTTCTCATGGTCAAAATACGAAGCATTTGGCCAAAAACGAACTTCTGTACCTTGATCTTTTTTATTATTATGCGCTTCTTTAGTCAAAGTTTCGACGCATTCACCATCGGCAAAAGCAATATGATAACGGTATCCGTTTTGTATCACTTTAACTTCTAATCTTTTTGATAAAGCATTAACCACAGAAACGCCTACACCATGTAAACCACCAGAATAGTGATAAACATCTTGATTAAATTTACCACCTGCATGCAATTTAGTTAATATTAACTCAACGCCGCTCACACCATGCTCAGGATGAATATCAACAGGCATACCACGACCATTGTCTTGGACGCCATATGATCCATCTTTATATAACGTAATCGTAATATGATTGGCAAATCCTGCTAATGCTTCGTCGACAGAGTTATCAATCACTTCTTGAAGTAAATGATTCGGTCTTGTTGTGTCGGTGTACATGCCTGGTCGTTTTTTAACCGGATCTAAACCTGTTAAAACTTCAATGGAACTCGCGGTATATTTTTTTTCAGACATTAATTAACCTATAAATTGAATACTATTTTGCACTATTGGTGAAATCATAAACATTTTGAACTACGCGACGATATAGATCGATCGCTAAATATAGCTCAGCTTGCATTTGTAAAATTGGATCATCTTCCGTTTCTAAATTTTCTTCAAAACGCTCTAAAAACTTTAAGCGCTTAAAAATAAAATCGCCTGACATTGCAAATGATAATTGCTCATCATATTCCAACATCAGCTTTGTTACTTGCCATCCATCTTTCAATGGATCTTGAATCTCTTTTGAATTTAGCTCAACGCCTTTAAACTTAGCATTTCCGCCTTCATCTTTTAATTCTCTTAATTCAATTTCATCCAATATTTTTAACAAATCAGACTGAATTCCATGCATTGCCCAATGTGTCATTGCTGCATTCACAGAGTTTTCAGGCACTAACGGGACAACAGGCAAACTACCTAAAGTTTTGCGTAAATATCCTGTTAATAATGAGGCTTTTTTCGTAGAGCTTGCATCCACAACTAGCCAATTTTTTTCTAAGTCGATGTAAGCCAAAACAGAATGCCTATTCACCAATGCATTTGGCAATAATTCATTCAACACAACTTCATGCAACTCTTTCATTTCAGAACGACTGATGTGCTTTAACTCTTTTTCTTCAATTTTTTTCTCTACTGCCGTTTTTAGAACAGAATTCGGTAATAATTTTTGTTCAATACCCAAACGAAAAAATAGTGCATTATTAATTTTTTCTACGTATTGTTTACCCTCTTTAAATACTGGCAACCAACCAACACTTTCTAACTCTTGCGTCAAACAAGATGTTAGTGGTTTATCTGCTAATTTAGCTTCAATTGACTCTATACTCTCTTTGATAGGCTCTTCAAAGCGATAAACTAATAAATTTTTAAAACTCATATTAATCCTTTAATTGATGGAGCACTGGTAATAATTCTGCAAAACGATCAATCACAAAATCAGGAGATTCATTAACAATTGGCTCACCATGATTATAGCCATAAGTTAATGCCACAGATTTAACGCCTGCATTTCTCGCAGCAGCAATGTCGTTGCGTGAATCACCTACAAAGATAAACTCTGATTGCATCACACCCAATTCAGCCAATGCTTTAAATATTGGTGCTGGATGAGGTTTAATTTTTACTGAATCATTTGCCCCCAACATTAATGAAAACAAGTCAGCAATCCCTAAATAATCCATAAGTTCAGGAACATACCTTGACGGCTTATTGGTGATTAACACCAACTCATAACCTTCATTTTTCAATTGTTCCAAAGTTTCTTTAACTTCAGGAAATAACGGGCTGCCTGATAATAACTCTGCTTGGTAACATTCAGATAAAATCGTCATCGCCTTTTGACGATATTCAGCATCAGTCGGTGCTTTTGCCCACGCCAATGCTCTATCTAATAGAACCTCTATCCCATTACCAATCCAAGTGACAACCAAAGCTTTACCAGGCTCTGGTAAATTTAAACGTGCGCACATTCCATCAACGGTATTTGCTAATCCTAATGCGCTATCCACCAACGTTCCATCTAAGTCAAAACCAATTACTTTGATCGTCATATATTGTCCTTGAATGATTAATGATTAGTCTTTTTTCACCAAAAGTGCCATCGATTCAACATGTGCTGTGTGTGGGAACATATCCATAACACCAGCCTCTGTGACTTCATAGCCATATTGGACCAACTCAGCCAAATCTCTTGCTAATGTTGCAGGATGACAAGAAACATACAAAATACGCTTTGGCGATAACTTGCCTAAATAAGGCATCATCTCTAAAGCACCTGATCTTGGTGGATCAACTAAAATCGCATCATATTGTAACTGCATCCAATCAGCATTATCTTGATTTTGCGTTAAATCCGTACAATAAAATTCAACATTATCTAAATTATTACGTTCAGCGTTTTTAGCAGCCCATTCTGTTAAGCTTTTATCGCCTTCAACACCAATCACTCTTCCTGCTTCTAAAGCCAACGGTAAAGTAAAGTTCCCTAAACCACAGAACAAATCTAAAACTGTTTCATCTTTTTTCAAATCCAACAGTTTTAATGCTCTTGATACCATTTGTTCGTTGATGATCGGATTCACTTGTGTGAAATGATAAGGCTTAAACGCCATAGTTAAACGATCTAGCAACTTATAGTTCAATAAATCATCAGCATCTTCTACTTCACTTAATAAATAAGTTGATGCTTCGCTCTTCGGCTGTAAATAGATCAAAATATTATGTTCTACACCAAAAGCTTTAAATTTTATTAAATCTTCTTCTGTCGGTTCTTCCAATACTCTAAAACTTAATGCTACTTGTGATGACCCAACAGCAACTTCAATTTGAGGAATTTTATCCAACAATGTCAAACTGCCAATTAACTCAGATAACTTAGGAATTAAATTAGAAACTTGTGCATCTAGTACAGGACAACTATCCATATCTACAATGAATGGTGCAAATTTCTCACGAAAGCCAACCAATACTTTTTCTTTCTTAGGCACATATTTAACACCCAAACGACCTTTGAAACGGTAATGTTCACTTGGTGAGCGTAAAGGCTCCATTTGCGCATCAACATCAAAATCTAATTTCGCCTGTTTTTTTAAATTGCTCGCCAGTTGTTTGGCTTTAAAATAAATTTGTTTTTCAGGGTCTAAATGCTGAAGAGAACAACCACCACAAATACCAAATACATCACAAATGGGTGTCACACGATCTTCTGAAGCTTTGATCACTTCTACCGTTTTTGCTTCATCATAATCTTTACGTATTTTCACATACTGGGCCATTACCACTTCATCAGGTAATGCACCGTTCACAAAAACAACTTTACCATCGATGTGTGTAACACCGCGGCCATCATGAGTGATATCAGTAATCGCAACTTCAAATGGTTCTTGTGAGAATTTTTGTTTACGTTGTTTACGCTTTGACATCTTTGCCTAAAACCCTAAAATTAAAAACAGCGATCATATCACAAATCACTCTCCCACTGTTTCTAGATCTGAGATCTCAGCGAATTGACAATGGATAGCTTTTTGTAAATTTTCTGGACTGATTTTAATTTGCGAACCTCGTTTTCCCGCAGAAATTATAATGTATGGCTCTAATTTTGCTTTTTCTGAAACAAATGTCGGAAATGATTTTTTCATTTTAATGGGTGAACATCCACCACGAATATATCCTGTCAGCGGTTCTATTTTTGCAACAGGAATCATCTCAACTTTTTTATGCGAACTAGCTTTTGCCAATTTTTTTAACGATAAGTGTTCACTACTTGGAATCACTGCAACAACATAATCTTTATTATCGCTGTGTGTCACTAATGTTTTATAAACAACAGAGGGTGATTCATCAAGTAATTCAGCCACTTCTATACCACCCAAAACTTCATCGCCATCACATGGATAACTTAATGCTTCATACTCTATTTTTAATTGATCCAATAAGCGCATTGCATTGGTTTTATCAATTTTTGCTTTACTCATAAACAATACCATTACAAATTAAAAAAATATTATAGCCAATAAAAAAGCCCCATGAATATTAGCTCATGGGGCTTTTAGTTTTAAAAGTTATTTTTTCAACTCTCTAATCGGCACGGCAACAAAATATGAATTTTGACCTCTTTGCAATAAGAGTCTAACGGTATCACCTGGTTTTAACTCAGTCACAATCTGATTAAAATCATTCACTGATTTGATATTCACACCATTAATTTGTGAAATAATATCACCACGACGAATACCAACATCTTCAGCAGCACCTTGTGAAACTAAACTAACCACCACACCTTGTTGTGCGCTTGACTCAGGTAAATCTTCCACAACTAAACCTAAATAGTTATTAGATGCATCTTGTGCCTTACCTGCCAACTGATCACCATCAATTGCTTTAATTTCAATATCAATTGTTTGTTTTTTACCATCTCGTAAAATTTCAATTTTAGCTTTTTCATCGACTTTAGCACGACTAACCAAAACAGGTAATTCACTTGATTTTTCTATTGTTTTACCATTAAAAGATAAAATCAAATCACCGACTTTTAAGTCTGATTTAGATGCAGGGCCATTTGGCACAATACTTGAAACTAAAGCACCTTGTGGTTTATTTAATTTAAATGTTTTTGCCAAGTCTGCACTCACATCCTGAATTTGAACACCTAACCAACCACGAACAACTTTACCATTCACTTTTAGCTGTTGAACTACATCCATAGCCAAATCAATTGGAATTGCAAAACTTACACCAGCATAACTGCCTGTACTTGTATAGATTTGAGAGTTAATCCCAATCACTTCACCACTTGTATTAAATAGTGGCCCACCTGAATTCCCTGGATTAACAGCAGCATCTGTTTGAATGAATGGCGTATAGTTATCACTTGGTAAGTTTCTACCCAAAGAACTAATAATACCTTGAGTCGCTGTGTAATCTAAACCAAATGGAGAACCCACTGCCATTACCCACTGACCCACTTTTAAATCATCAACATTGGCAATTTTAACTGCTGGTAAATCTTTTGCATCAATCTGTAATACCGCAACATCAGAACGATCATCTTTACCAATTAATTTCGCAGGCAACTCCCTTCTATCTGATAATTGCACTAAAATCTCGTCTGCTTTTCCAACAACATGAGCATTCGTTACGATGATTCCATCTTCTTCAACGATGAAGCCTGAGCCACCGCCATGAATGATTCGTTCACGTGGTTTTTGCTGCTGTTGCCTTTGTCTTGGCTCACCAAAGAAAAATTGAAAAGGATCATTATTATCAAAGAATGGAAAGCCTTGCATAGCAGGCACTTCTTCCTTTCCTTTCACTGTAATACTAACTACTGAAGATTTGTTTTTTTCGAACAACTCGCTCCAATCTGGAGGCGTTTGAGCAGTTGAGAAGTTAATCATTACAAGTGATGCAATAAGTCCTGTTTGTATCACTTTCATCCAAGATTTTTTCATATATTAATTTCCTCAGAACATAAAAACGATTTAAATAAAAACTTAATCTTTATTACTATAAAATTCTCAATGAAAAATAATTCAAAAAAATGTAAATATTGGGTAAATGTGAAAACCTAGATAACTTGCTATGATTTTATAGCAATTTTTAAACTTATGGGAAATATCAATCATGGTTAAAATTTTAGAAAAACACCACATTAATTCTATTCGATTGAAGAATCGTGTTGTGATGGAACCAATGTGTATGTATTCAGCAACAGGCCATGATGGTGTTGCAACAGATTTTCACTACACCCATTACGTTAGTCGTGCAATCGGGCAAGTTGGATTAATTATTATGGAAGCCACTGGAATTAGCCCTGAAGGTAGAATTTCAGATCTTTGCCTTGGTCTATGGAATGAAGAACAAAAAAATGCACTGAAAAAAATTGTAGATGGCGTGCACGCACAAGGTGGCAAAATCATTATTCAATTAAATCATGCAGGACGTAAATGTACCGCAACGAGTGAAGTCAACACGATTTATGCACCAAGCGACATTGCATTTTCAACTGAATACAGAACGCCACAAACTTTAAACGAATCTGAAATACAAGGCGTCATTAAAGACTTTGTAAATTCTACTAAATTAGCATTAGAAGCTGGGTTTGATGGCATTGAAATCCATGCTGCTCATGGATATTTGCTATCTCAATTCATGAGCCCACATTCTAATAAACGCACCGATAAATATAAAAATGGTGCTGTTATTTTAAATGAGTTAACAACTGCTTTGAAAGAGTTTTGGCCACAAAATAAAATTCTCTCCATTCGCTTTAGCACTACTGATTATTCAGATAATGGTTTAGATATTGACTCAACCATTCAACAGATTAAAAATATCGCATCTTCATACGATTTAATTAATATTTCATCAGGCGGAATTACCACACAATCGCCAGATAATATTTATCCTGGTTACCAAGTTAATCATGCAATTAAAATAAAAAATGAATTAAATTCGACAGTAATTGCTTGTGGCCTTTTGGGAGATTATGATTTAGCAACTTTCTTAACAGAATCAGGACAAGTTGATTATATCGGCCTTGCAAGACCACTATTAGAAAATCCTAATTGGGTATTATCCCTTTATGCCAAACACAATCAGAAAGATGCGATCACGAGACAATACCAAAGAGCTTACTAGTATAATGATTTACTTTTTTACTTTGTTAAAATTTAGTGTATAATTTTTGACTTGGTGTTTTTTGTATTTTTACAAGAAACTTTTTTATCTCTTATTATTAAATTGGGGTGATGTTTAATGCCTTCCGTCAAGATTCGTGACAATGAACCTTTTGACGTAGCTCTGCGTCGTTTTAAGCGTGCTTGTGAAAAAGCTGGCGTAATTGCGGACGTACGTGCACGTGAATTCTTTGAAAAACCGACAGCAGAGCGTAAGCGTAAGGCTGCTGCTGCTCAGAAACGCCATTATAAGCGTATCATGCGTGATTCAATTAATCGCAAGCGTTTATACTAATTGGATATTTATATCTAACTAGAACGTTTCAAAAGCCTCATAAATTATTATGGGGCTTTTTTAATTGATAATGATTGATTCAACGATCTAATAATCGTTACCACTACATTTTTTTTGACTGATCAACGTTTCAGGAAAGTGCGTAATGGCTGATAACGGAACATTAGCTTCAAAAATTTGACAGCGAATATCCGTAATACCAAAATTTTCCAACCGTTGAGCATGCATATCTTTATAACTCATTAACGCGGTATGGCTTTCAAATGCATACCAACCACCCGCCCTTTTTTCATCTTCATTTTCTGTCCAAATTTTCCACAGCAATCCTTCTTGCTGAGCAATATCTTCTGCCAGCTCTCTGAAGCTTTGCGTCATCAGTACTTTAAACGGTCCATCCGTTTTAAAATCCAGTTGCATTAAATATACAGACATTTTTTCTCCTTGGTACGTTATTGATTGATTGACAGTTTGAGCAGAAAATATGCTAAAATGTGCGGTCTCATTTTTTCATAACTATTCACTGAATAAGGACTTAGTCAAGTGATCGAAAAATTACGCAATATTGCGATTATTGCCCATGTTGATCATGGCAAAACAACTCTCGTAAATCAACTTCTTAAACAATCAGGCACATTTGATCCTAGAGCGCAAGTCGCTGATCGTGTGATGGATTCTGGCGCAATTGAAAAAGAACGTGGAATTACAATCTTAGCTAAAAACACAGCAATCAATTGGAACGACTACAGAATTAACATTGTTGACACACCTGGGCATGCCGACTTCGGTGGTGAAGTTGAACGCGTATTATCGATGGTTGACTCTGTTCTTTTGCTAGTTGACGCTGTTGAAGGTCCAATGCCACAAACTCGCTTTGTGACACAAAAAGCATTTGCTATGGGCTTTAAACCAATCGTTGTCATCAACAAAATTGATCGCCCTGGTGCTCGTCCTGACTGGGTGTTAGATCAAACTTTTGATTTATTCGACAAATTAGGCGCAACTGAAGAACAATTAGACTTCCCTGTAATTTATGCATCTGGCTTAAGTGGCTTTGCAGGTTTAACACCTGATGTCCGCGATGGTGACATGACTACATTATTCGAAGCAATCATCGAGCATGTAGATGCACCTAACGTTGAAATTGATGCACCATTCCAATTACAAGTTTCATCATTAGACTACAACTCTTATGTTGGTTTAATTGGTGTTGGTCGTATTCAACGTGGTCAAATCAAAGCTAACTCTCAAGTAGCAATTGTTGGTGCTGATGGCAAAAAACGTAACGGTAAAATTCAAAAAATTCTTGGTTTCCACGGCTTAGATCGTATTGAATTTGAATCAGCACAAGCTGGTGACATTATCTGCTTTACAGGTATTGATCCTTTATTCATCTCAGATACTATTTGTGATCCTGCGCACCCTGAAGCATTACCACCATTAAAAGTAGATGAACCAACCGTTTCTATGTCAGTTCAAGTAAACACATCTCCATTTGCTGGTAAAGAAGGTAAATTCGTAACTTCACGCCAAATCAAAGAGCGTTTAGAAAAAGAATTACTACACAACGTAGCATTGCGTGTTGAAGACACAGAAGATCCTGATCGCTTCAAAATTTCTGGTCGCGGCGAGCTCCATCTATCTATCTTAATCGAAACTATGCGTCGTGAAGGCTTCGAAATGGCTGTTGGCCGCCCTGAAGTTATCTTCAGAGAAGAAGATGGCGTAAAAGTTGAACCTTATGAAACTTTAACATTTGATATTGAAGAAGATCATCAAGGCAAAATCATGGAACAAATGGGCGTTCGCTTTGGTGAATTAACAAATATGGTTCCAGATGGCAGAGGCCGTATCCGCTTAGAATACGTAATTCCATCTCGTGGTTTAATCGGATTCCAAACTGAGTTCATGACATTAACAAGCGGAACAGGCTTAATGTTCCACAACTTTGATCATTACGGTCCTTTCAAGAAAGGCGAAGTAGGTCAACGTTTGAATGGTGTATTGATCTCGATTGGTACAGGTAAAGCTTCTGCATACTCATTATTTAACCTTCAAGATCGTGGTCGTTTATTCATTGGTCATGCTGAAGAAGTTTATGAAGGACAATTAATTGGTATTCATTCACGTGATAATGACTTAACTGTTAACCCATTAAAAGCTAAACAGTTAACAAATATGCGTGCTTCTGGTACAGATGAAGCATTAACATTGACACCTCCAATCCGCATGACATTAGAGCAAGCGATTGAGTTTATTGATGATGATGAATTGGTAGAAGTAACACCTAAGTCTATCCGTTTACGTAAAAAACATTTGACTGAAAATGATCGTAAACGTTTCTCACGTACAGCTAAAGACTAATTTCTAGCTGAAGAACAAAAAAAGCCTGATGATAACTTCATCAGGCTTTTTTATTAGTATCCGTGATTAGCCTAAGACCAACATAATATATGCGCCAAAAATCACAAGATGCGCAACACCATCTACCTGATTGGTTCTTCCACTAGCAAATGTTGCCTGGCAAAGTATGAAGATACCAATTAACAGCATCATATCAACCATCTCTAAACCAAGTGTAATCGAATGCCCTGTTAATACAGAAATAATAACAACAGCAGGAACAGTCAATGAGATTGTCGCCAATACAGAACCAAAATACATATTGATCGCTCTTTGCAAATCATTCGCCAATACAGCACGAATAGCAGCCAAACCTTCTGGTGCAAAAATCAAGATCGCAACTATTAATCCTGTTAACGCTTGCGGCGCATTCAAATTACCCAATAAAGTTTCTAATGGACCTGCATCTACTTTTGTAATTGCAACAACAGAAACCAAATGCACGATCAACCAAACACCATGCCATAAATTAGAACGTGGCGATGGAATACCCTCATGATCCTCATCTTGATCTTCATGTTCATATATGAATAAATTTTGATGGGTCTTAGTCTGAATAATCAAAAATACTGCATATAAAGCCGCAGATAAAAATGCGACTATAAATAACTGACCAGTTGAATAAGTACTCGAAGGTAATACACTAGGAAGAATAAGCACGATAAAAACTAATGGAATAATCGCTGTTAAATACTGCGTAACACCCGCTAAATTCACATGCTGCGTTCTAAATTTTCTACCACCCAACAACAGAGAAACACCTACAAAACCTGTGGTAACAAGCATGATCAAAGAATACAATGTATCCCTCATTAAAGTTGCATAAGGACTTACACCACCATTACTTTCAGGAGAACCGCCTGAAGTCATAACCGCTGTAATCAAACTGACTTCTAAAATAACAACGGACAAGCTGAGAATTAAAGATCCGTACGGCTCTCCTAATCTATGAGCAAAGACGTCAGCATGGCGAACAACACTAAAAGCGCTGTATAAAATAGCACCCAATGATATTAAATTAATTAAAACTAAAAATGGGGTTGATGCGGTTTTTCCAAACACCACATCAAAAATAATAACTGCTACAGCTAAAACAACAGCATATTCTTTATGACGCGTTCCATGTTTTTCTACAGCAGGTTGTGTGTGTTTTACCATTCAGATTCTCCTATCTATAAATCTTTAAATCATATTTAATGCTCTCTTAAAACTTATTCAAAAAAGCCCTCGATCAATGAGGGCTTTTGTTCAATCACTTTACATCTACTTTGAGACTTACTCCTAAAATGGAATATCATCCTCAAAATCATCAAATGTAGGTTGAGGTTGCGCCGCTCTATTATTCATTGATTGTTGTTGATTTGGCATACCTTGATTAAACTGTTGTGATTGCTGCTGTGCTTGAGGCTGCTGCTGACCTTGATATCCATAATCTTGAGAACCACCACCAAAATCAGAATTATCTCCAGAACCTTTGCGATCAAGCATCTGCATCGTACCTTGCATATTTACAACAATTTCTGTTGTATAACGGTCTTGTCCAGATTGATCTTGCCATTTACGTGTTTGCAATTGACCTTCAATATACACCAACGAACCTTTTTTTAAGTACTGACCTGCAATCTCTGCCAATTTTCCAAAAATTACAACACGATGCCATTCAGTTCTATCTTGCTGCTGCCCTGTATTCTTATCTTTCCAGCTTTCTGATGTTGCAATCGTAATATTTGCAACAGCATTACCATTAGGCATATATTTTACTTCTGGATCTCTTCCTAGATGACCTAACAAAATAACCTTATTAATTCCACGCGCCATAATCATTCCTTACTTAAAAACTGACAGACACTATACTAGATTTTCAAAAGAAACTCACATTAAGACTATTTATTTCACTTCAAAATGATTAATACCTAATTCATTCAACTTAGCCTTAACAGTACTCATTTCTTTACCAGAAAATGGCCCTAAATACACACGATACAATGTTTGTTGCTGTGAATTTTTAGCTTGTAAAATCTTTGAAGCAAAACCATAACTTTCTAATTTTTTCTGATGTTTTTCAGCATCTTTCTTGTGAGTAAAACTACCAACTTGAAGGGCTCTTAACTCATTATTTTTAACGACAACATCGCTCTGCTTTGTACTCTCTAATACAAGCGGCGCCATATCAGGATAAGTATTTTTCACTATTTCATTTTGCACAGTAGAAACCGCAGATTGAGTAGCGCTTTCTAAAGTGATCTTAGGTGGCTCATGTATATTATCTAATGCTATACCACCAAATCGATCTTCACCACCAATCATGAATGAACGCTCTTCTAATTGAGTGTAAAAATTATATTCTTTTTCACCTTTAAAAGCTTCATCAGATAAAGGTTTAACCACTTTTTTAACCGGTGGTTCTTTAGCCTTTTGTCTCTCTTCTTTTTTTTCAGCGGCAACTTCAGCTTTCTCTTTAAACATATTGGTTAAATATGTCACACCAGCTGAAGCAGCCATAACAGTGAAAAATAGTACGACACAAATAGCAATAATTCTATTTTTTCTAGAATTAGGATGCTTTTTTCCAATCATAGCTAAAGGATTATTGGTATACTTTTTCGCTTGGAAATACTTTTTTGCCATATAACCTATCAATTACATTTTATTAGGCGCACTTAATCCCAATAAATACAAACCATTTGCAATTACTTGTTTAGCTGAGAACAGCAAATATAGTTTTGCATCCTGTAAAGCCTTGTCATCCGTTAATATACGAATCGCTTTACCATTTTCATCCTTAGCATTGTAATAACTATGAACAGATCCCGCTAACTCTTGCAAATATGCTGCGATTAAATGCGGTGCATTATTACTATTTGCAGACACAACAACTTCAGGAAAACGAGAAATAACACGCATTAAATCATACTCTGCGATACTCTCTAAGAGATTTAAATTTTCTTTAGCGGCATTTAAATCCAAAGCATTTGATTTACTATTTTCTTCTAGCAATGAGCAAATACGAGCATGCGCATATTGAATATAATAAACTGGATTTTCTGAAGACTGACTGCGCGCTAAATCAATATCAAACTGCAATTGTGAGTCAGGCTTACGAGCAACCAAGAAATAACGAGTGGCATCTTTACCCACTTCATCAATTAAATCTCTTAACGTCACATAACTTCCTGCACGCTTTGAAATTTTAACCTCTTGACCATCACGCATTACTAATACCATTTGATGCAATACGTAATCTGGCCATCCTTTTGGAATACCAATATCCAACGCCTGAAGCCCTGCTCTTACACGAGCAATTGTTCCGTGATGATCAGCACCTTGCTCATTCACAACGCGCTTAAATCCGCGCTCCCACTTGTTGCGATGATAAGCCACGTCTGGCACAAAGTACGTATAACCCCCTTCTTTTTTACGCATAACACGATCTTTATCATCGCCGAAATCAGTGGTTCTTAACCATAAAGCACCATCTTCTTCGTACGTAAAACCATTTTTTGTTAATAATTCAACTGTTGCATCTACAGAACCATCTTTATAAACAGATGATTCCAAGAAAAAGTTATCAAACTTAACATCAAATGCTTGTAGATCTAAATCTTGTTCATGACGTAAATAAGCAACTGCAAATTCACGAATATTTTCCAAATCATTTGGATCACCAGAGGCAACAATACTACGATCATCAGCAATTACTGTTTTTTTAGCCAAAAAATCTTTAGCGATTTCAATAATATAATCACCACGATAGCCATCAGCTGGCCACGAAGCATCATCAGGTTCAACACCATCAATACGTGATTTCACTGACAATGTCAGATTATCAATCTGAGCACCTGCATCGTTATAATAAAACTCTTTTGTTACATCATAACCATTCGCAGCCATGATGCGTGCTAAAGAGTCACCAACAGCTGCACCGCGACCATGACCAACATGCAGTGGGCCAGTAGGGTTAGCAGAAACAAATTCCACTTGCACCTTTACGCCATTTGCATCATTGTTATGACCATATTTTTCTTGCTGTGTAACAACTTCATTTAATTCATTGAAATATGCACTTTTACTTAATGTAAAATTCATAAATCCAGCACCAGCAATCTCAACTTTTTCAATTAAAGGATCGACTGGTAAAGCTGCGATTAATTTTTCAGCAATTTGCCTCGGTGAGCTTTTCAACTCACGAGCCAACATCATTGCTAAATTACTTGCAAAGTCACCATGCGCAACATCTCGTGTGCGCTCAATGCTTAATCCGATTTTATCGGCAGGAATATTAAGATTTTCATTGCTATTCAATGTTTGAACGGCAGTATGTAATGCTGATGCTATGATATTTTTCATTGATTTTAAACTTAGTGCTGATTAAATTTAGATAAAAGACCTTGCATTTTTTCATCAAGATTTTTAGGTGTAGACTCAACCGTTTTCTCAATGCGTTCTTGTGCAATTTTAGGATCTTTTTTCACAAAAGGTTTGTCACCTTGTGGTTTTGATTTATGTTTTGGCTTAGAAGGTCTTGCTTGCTTTTTCTCTGCAAACTGAGCTTTTTTCTCAGTTAAACGCTGAGCTTTTTCAGGCTTATTCTTCGCCAACCACTCTTCGATTTTCGCAATTTCAGCCTTAGCTGCTTCTTTCTGCTCTTGAGTAATCTCTTCAGCTTGCGTGCCATCAAGATTTAAACGATGCGAAGCATATAATAAAGCGTTTTGATAGCGCAATTGGCGAGTGTAATTAAACATTGCCGCACGCAATATCATTGAGTTGAATCCCCACTCAGCAACAATTGGTTGCAGTACTTTATGTAAACCAATTGCTAATGGTACCGCCCTGCCTTGTCCTGCTTTAGGGAATACATTAGGATACTCAACTGATAAGCGAGCCAATAACTCATTCGCAGCTTGCTGCTTCTGTTTTATTTTTTCACGCTTAGATTGAGCTTGGTTCTCTACTGTTTCAACAGTTGATTCGATAATTTCAGTTGTATCCATTAAGTTTTCTTTTTCTTCTGTCATGACATTAAGCAATTGTAAAATATAATAAAAAATGAATTAAAAAGGGCGTCGTCACGCCCGAATCAGGCCATTTTATAGTATATATAAAATAATTGCATTACTATTCCTTAATTACTAGTATAATTACCAACATTTATTTCACTTAATATTTATAAATAAGAAGGATTTTGTATGGCACGTAAAAAGCTTTCGATATTATTGCCGTTATCATTACTATGCTTCACCTCCTTTGCAATAATAGGAAACGCACAATCTGCTCGCGGTACAGACCAAATTGCTTTAATCGTTGATACCCATGCAATCACCCGTCAAGAATATAATTCTGCTCTCTCACAGGCTCGTGCACAATACCGCGGATCAGGTCTAAGTGACCAAGCAATTCAAGAAGAAGTTGTAAAAGTTTTGGCCATTAATAAAATCATGGAAGATTTTGCACAAAATATGGGCATAGATATTCCTGACATGGCCGTTAATGAAGCGATTCAAGATATTGCTGCAAGAAATGGTGCATCTGTTGCGGATTTACGAGAATATTTACGTTACGAAGGTGTTCCTTTTGAGCAATTTAAAGACAATATTCGTAAACAAATGATGTCAGCTGAATTACGTAATCAATTAATGCGCACTGTACGTGTGACTGATAACGAAGTTGATATTTACATGCGCTCAGATGAATTTCAAAAACTAAAAAATGAAATTGCTCAAAGTAAAACACCTAATGTGAAAGTCAAACATGTTCTGATTCGTGTTGATAATGATGTGACTGAAAAAGAAGCAAAGTTACGCATTGATAGATTGCATGAACGATTAACCGCAGGTGAAGGCTTTGAAGATATTGCCAAAGCACAATCACAAGATCCTATTTCAGCCGCGAAAGGTGGTGAAATTGGCTGGGTTGCACCAGGACAATTAGTACCAGAATTTGAAAAAGTCATGTTTAACTTAAAACCTGGCGAAACAAGCAAACCAGTTCGTACACCATTTGGCTACCACATTATTCGTGTGGAAGATAAAAAAGTTGGCCTGCCTGACGAATCACAAATGAAAAACTTGGCTCGCGATTATTACTATCGCAAAAAAGCTGCACAACAATTCAGCATTTGGCAAGATAAAATGTTAGCCGATGTATACATAGAGAGACGACCATAACAGTCATGAATGAATATTTACAACTCGTGCGCCAACACCAGGCGCGCAAACGTTTTGGTCAAAATTTTTTAATTGACTACCCTCTAATCATTAAACTGTTTCAAAGCATTCATGCCAAACCTGATGATCATATGATCGAAATAGGTCCTGGTTTAGGTGCTTTAACTCGCCCGATTCTCACAACGGTTAATGAATTAACTGTCATTGAGCTAGATCGTGATTTAATTCCCATTTTATCTGAACTAAAGAATCTTACGATTATTCATCAAGATGTTTTAACGGTTGACTTTCGTTCGCTTAAAACTGATGACCGCAAGTTAAGAATAGTTGGTAATCTGCCATATAACATCTCTACCCCGATTATTTTTCATTTACTTTCTGTGGCTGATGTAATTAAAGATATGCACTTCATGCTACAAAAAGAAGTGATTGATCGAATGGCAGCAACGCCTGATGATAGCGAATATGGCCGCTTATCAGTAATGGTACAACGTTATTGCCAAGTGATTCCATTAATTACAATTCCTCCGACTGCATTCAATCCTGCGCCAAAAGTGATGAGTCAATTCGTGCGATTAGTTCCTTATGAAAGTGATCCTTTTGGGATTGAATCTGATGAAGCGTTTTTTGATGTTGTAAAATGTGCTTTTTCAATGAAACGCAAAACATTACGCAACAACTTAAAACCTATGTTTAGCCAAGAAGAATTGGAAGAATGTGGCATCGATCCTTCATTACGCGCAGAAAAGTTATCAGTACAAGAGTTTGCAATATTAGCTAATAAATTATTCTCAAAAAGATAATAATAAAAGGACAAAACTGTATGGATGAGAAAATATTAGGTGTTGTTGATTTAGGCTCTAATAGTTTTCATTTAGCTATTGTTCAAGAAGATAATGGTCGATTAGTGGTAATCGACCGTATGAAAAGCATGGTGCAATTGGCTTACGGATTAACACCTGATAAGCGCATACATGAAGAAGTTAAACAAAAAGCACTTTCTTGCCTTGCGCAATTTGGCGAAAGGCTAGCTGAAATTGATCGTAAGAATATACGTGTCGTTGGAACAAATACACTTCGCCAACTTAAAGATAAAACCTTTATACAAGAAGCAGAAGCTGCACTTGGTGTACCGATCGAAATCATCTCAGGCAAAGAAGAGGCACGCTTAATTTATTTGGGCGTTATTCAATATGTTGACCTACACGATCAATTGGCTCTAGTCATAGATATCGGTGGTGGTAGTACTGAACTAGTCTTAGGTGATAAAGATAAAATTTTGCGTTCTAGTAGCTTAGAAATGGGTTGTGTTCGTTTATCTAAGCAATTTTTTACAGATGATAAAATCTCTAAAAAACAAGTCCAAGCTGCATGCCTATTTTTAGAAAATGAACTCTTACCTTTTAATGCACATCTAACTGATCATCCATGCCAATACTTTGGCGCTTCAGGCACGATTAAAACACTTGGAGAGATGATTGAACAAGAAGATTTAGGTAATGATGGCATTACAGTTGCATCATTACAGCAACTGTTAAAAATCCTCATTTCCCTTGCAACAGTTAAAGCGATCGAAAGACGTTTTGATTTATCAGCTGAGCGAGCTCGAGTCATTTGTGGTGGTTTATTAATTCTTAAAGCGATCATGGTTAAGTTTAACTTAGATGTGATTCAGCCCGTAGATACCGCTTTACGTGAAGGCATTATTCTTGATCTATTGGGACGAATTCATAAAGAAGACATGCGTGATTTAACGATTGAAAGTTTGGTGCATCGTTTTGGTGCAAACATAGAACAAGCCAAACGTGTAGAAACAACTTCGTTATACATGGCTAACAAAATTGATCTATCAACCAAACAATTAACCAGCCCGCAAAGATATTTAAGCTGGGCTTCATTGCTACACGAAATTGGATTGGCCATCTCTTATCATCGACACTATAAGCATAGTGCTTATTTAATAGAACATGCGGACTTAGATGGTTTCAGCAGAACGGATCAAAAAATTATTGCAACAATCTTATATAATCACAAACGTAGATTTAATTTAGATGACTTTGAATACCTGCCTGATTTCGTAATTCCACTCACATTAATTCTGCGCATTTCTGTTTTACTACATCGCAGTCGTGAATCACAACCTTTGCCTGAATTTGATTTTACTTATAGTAAGAAAAATATCACACTCACCTTTCCTGAAAAATGGATGGTAGATCATCCGCTCATTCAGCAGGATTTAGAACTTGAGCAAGAGTGGCTATCTGAGTTTAACTTCAAAATTGAATGGCAATAGTGCTTTTACAATAGTTAATTCACTAAAAAATTATTAGTAAATCAGTTAAATGGATCCTTTCCTTCCAAAACTAATTTACGTAATCTGTAAGTTGTGATGACATTCATCACAACAAATGTACCTTCAATTAAACTTCCGCCAATTGAGCCAACCCAGATATTAAAAATCGTCCAACATAAAGCTGAGATGCAGATCACATATCTCATA
>CANRJX010000004.1 GCA_947631095.1 uncultured Wohlfahrtiimonas sp. | reverse complement strand
GACCCTCGCCTTGTAAGGGCGATGCTCTACCAGCTGAGCTAACTACCCGAAAGAGGTTGCTATAATAGCCAACATCATTATTGCTGTCAAATTTATATGTGATCAAATATTAACCACTAAGCACCACTGCCTACTAACGCGGTTTTTAAAATATGAGGTTTAATTTTCCCCATGACATGCATCTCACATGGACGACATTTAAACTCTAAACGAATCTCTTCATCATTATGCATTAAAACCATTGGTTCTGCTCGCACCTGCCCCTGTACACCTGTGACACCTTTGGCTTGTTTAGGACATAAATTATAAGCAAAACGTAAGCAATGTTTAGTTATCATCACAGGTACTTCGCCTTTTTCTTGATGCGCTTCATAAGCGGGCTCAATTAATTTAACGCCATGCTCTTCATAAAACTCACGTGCTTTTTGATTATAAACATTCTCTAAATATGTAATATGTTCAGAGGGATATACAGCTTTCTCATCACCTTCATATAAACGAGTGCCACTGTCATTACTATCTATATAAGCGTGCCTTACGGTTTCAATTGCATCGCGTCGAATTTGATTCAACAAACTCTTAGGCATAAATGGCACAGTGCTTACATCTACCGTAATATTTTTAGCCTCAAAAATTGTATCGCCAAGCTTTTGCAATGCCTCTTTGATGCCTTGAATGCTTTTTTCAACATTCTGCGCAGCTTCAAAACTACCCTCAATTTTATGCTGCAATACAAGATTATTTTCACCCGTTACAATAATTTTATACTGACCATTTTCCTCAATAAATGCCAAATCAATCGCTATTTTACGAGATGATGACTCTCTCATTAAAAGTTTTTGCCATGCTGTATCAGCATTACGATATAACGCCTGCCCAACTTTAACTTTCTCTATATCTGTCGGTGCTTCTTCATGCCAATAAACGAGATAATGCTTATCACCAATTTCTTTCACTTCACTGGCTCTAAAACCTACGACTTCTCGTTTAACTAAAACATTTAATCCATCACCATTGGCTAACGGCTCAGATGTTTTAACTTCTAAATGATTACCACCAAATTTGATCACTTCGCCAACTTCAACACCACGAAATTTGGGTGAATCAAAAGCCCCAATATCATCTTTACGAGCATTCACAAAATAATCCGTTGATCCTCGATTAAAAGTTTTATCAGGATTTGGAATAAAATGATGCACTGTTGCCCCTAATGAACTACGACTATAATCTGGATTCACCTCTAAAAACTGATCCAACATCTTTCGATAATGAGCAGTAATATTTTTAGAGTACGCCATATCTTTATAACGACCTTCTATCTTGAAGGAACGAATACCTGCATCAACCAAAGCACCCAAGTTTTCAGTTTGGTTATTATCCTTCATTGATAATAGGTGTTTATCAAACGCAACCACTCGCCCTTCTTTATCTTTCAATGTATATGGCAAACGGCATGCTTGCGAACAATCACCGCGATTAGCACTTCTGCCTGTATCTGCATGAGAAATATAACACTGACCAGAAAAAGCCACACACAATGCACCATGAATAAAGAATTCTAATGGTGTATCCACAGCTTCATGTATAGCTTTAATTTCTTTTAAGGACAATTCACGTGCTAAAACTAACTGTGAAAAGCCAACTTTCGACAAAAATTTTGCTCGATTTAATGTTCGAATATCTGTTTGCGTTGATGCATGCAACTCAATTGGTGGAATGTCTAACTTTAAAATTCCCATATCCTGCACAATTAAAGCATCCACACCAGCATCATATAATTCATGAATCTGCTTTCGGACAATAGGTAATTCATTATCATGAATAATAGTATTCATAGTCACAAAAATTTTAGAGTGATATTGATGAGCAAACTCTACTAGCTTTGCAATATCTGATACGCTATTTTCTGCATTATAGCGAGCACCAAAGCTTGGTCCACCAATATAAACGGCATCTGCTCCGTGCAAAATTGTCTCACGTCCAATTTCAATGTCGCGTGCAGGACTTAGTAATTCCAATTGATTATGTTTTAACATAGCTAAAATCTACAAAAATTAATGAGATAATGTTTCTATTTTTTACTGATTACATAGCCGATATATGTTAGCAATAGCCAACACGGCAATACGATCACAGCGGGTTTAAAGCTATTTAATTGCGTCATTGCACCAATAACGACAACTAAAAAAATCAAACAAAAATAATTCACATATGGAAAGAAAGGTGTTTTAAATTTCAACTTTTTATCCATATTCGCTTTTCTAAAGCGCAAATGCATAATAATGATTAATGCCCATGTGATAACAGCAGCGGCAATCGCTACAGACATTACAATCATAAATGCACCATTTGGCACTAAAAGATTGATCACAACAGCGATTAATGTACATGCTGATGAAAACAAAATCGCTGCATATGGAACATTATTTTTACTCAGCTTCAAAAATACTTTTGGTGCCTGCTTTTGTTCAGCCAAACCAAATAGCATACGGCCATTACTATAGATTCCACTGTTATAAACCGAGATGGCTGCTGTCAAAATAATAAAATTCAATATTCCTGCAACATTTGGCAAACCCAGTTGATCAAATACTAATACAAATGGACTAATTCCAGCTTTAATATCAGTCCAAGGCACTAAAACCAACATGATAATAATGGAACCCACATAAAACAATAATATGCGCCACATGACCTGCTTAATCGCGATAGGAATCGTTTTTTCTGGCTCTTCTGCCTCAGCTGCAGCAATCGCAATCATTTCAGTTCCACCAAACGAAAACATTACAATGACTAATGACACCCAAACACCCCAAGCACCGTTAGGAAAAACATTGCTGAGTCCGCCAGAGCCATGTTCCCATAAGTTAGAAATTTTAACTGTCGAATCAGAAATAAATAAGCCTTTAGCCACTAAAAATAAGCCAAAAACGATCATACCGACAACAGCTAATACTTTAATTAATGCTAACCAAAACTCTGTTTCACCAAAAAACTTTACGCTTGCTAAATTAATTGCAGTAATGATGATAATCGTGGCTAAAACCGTAAACCAAACAGGCACATCAGGAAACCATAATAAAATATATTTTCCTATCGCAGAAAGCTCTGCCATGCTCACCAAAATATAGAGCAGCCAATAGTTCCAACCCGCCAAAAATCCTGCATATCCACCACAATATTTATTCGCAAAATAGCTGAATGCTCCTGACACCGGCTCTTCAGTTGCCATTTCCCCAATCATTCGCATGATCATATAAATGACAAATCCACCCAACAAATAACCAAGAATTAAACCCGGCCCTGCCAACGGAATAGATTCAGCGGTTCCATAAAAAAGCCCCGTGCCAATACATCCACCAAGGGCGATCATTTGAATATGTCGATTTTTTAAACTTCGATTGAGTGTTTGGGTAGTTTTCATGTTCAATTTTTTTAAATATAAAGTACGTTATGATAAGACATATAAAATGAATTACAAAATGACTAATGACAGAATGCAAAAAAGCCTCTGTAACAACAGAGGCTTTTCTTTTTAAATTAATTAAACAAAGTCTAAAGTTGGTGGAGTTGGTTCCGCTTTAGGCGTATTGTCGCCATTTTTTGACTTACTATTCAAAGAAGATGAGCGCAATTCACGATCATTCATAATATCGTCAACCTGATCAGCATCAATAGTTTCAATGTCTAATAGAACATCTGCCATACGATGTAATCTTGGCAAATCATCTTCTAAAACTTTTTTGGCTCTAGCATAGTTATCTTCGATAATACGCTTCACTTCTTCATCAATAATTCGCGCAGTTTCATCAGAAATAGCTGATTGAGAAGAAGGTCTACCCATAGCACCGCCATCACCTTCACCGTAGAATAAGAAACCTACTTTATCTGACAATCCCCACTTAGTAACCATGTTACGAGCCATGCTTGTAGAGTGTTGAATATCACTCATTGCACCAGTTGTCACTTTATCATATCCAAAAATGAGCTCTTCAGCGATACGACCACCGAATACCATTGCCATTTTATTATTCAACCATTCACGAGACTGACTAACACTATCATTTTCAGGCAAGGTCCAAGTTACACCCAAAGCCCTTCCTCTTGGAATAATGGTTACTTTATACACAGGATCTGATTTCAATCGATAAGCAATAATCGCATGACCAGCTTCATGATAAGCAGTTAGCTTCATTTCATCTGCTGTCATCATTAATGAACGACGCTCTGCACCCATAAAGATTTTATCTTTAGCTTCTTCAATGTCGCCCATATTGACTTCATCTTTGTTCTTGCGAGCGGCAAACAAAGCAGCCTCATTCGCAAGGTTAGCCAAATCAGCACCTGAAAAACCAGGCGTACCTTTAGCTAAGCTCAATACATCAACATCATTCGCCAAAGGAATTTTACGTAAATGTACTTTTAAAATTGCTTCACGGCCTTTAATGTCTGGTAATGGAACCACTACTTGTCTATCAAAACGACCTGGGCGCAATAATGCAGGATCTAATACATCAACACGGTTAGTTGCTGCAATAATAATAATTCCTGAGTTATCACCAAAGCCATCCATTTCTACTAACATTTGGTTTAATGTTTGCTCACGCTCATCATGACCACCACCTAAGCCTGAACCACGATGGCGACCAACAGCATCAATTTCATCGATAAAGATAATGCATGGCGCATGTTTTTTTGCTTGTTCAAACATATCTCGAACACGAGCAGCACCTACGCCCACAAACATTTCCATGAAGTCAGAACCAGAAATTGAGAAGAATGGTACACCTGCTTCACCTGCAATTGCTTTTGCTAATAATGTCTTACCTGTACCTGGCGGCCCTACCATCAAGATACCTTTTGGCATTTTTCCACCTAAGCGTTGGAAACGTGTTGGCTCTCTTAAGAAATCGACAATTTCACCCACTTCTTGTTTAGCTTCATCCGCACCTGCAACATCTGAAAAACGTGTTTTAATTTCATCAGGAGAAATCATGCGAGCTTTTGATTTACCAAAACTCATTGGATTTTTACCACCACCTGATGATTGGCGCATCATAAACATGATGAGTCCAAATAAAATCAAAATTGGTAGTAAGTTCAAGATGATCGACAACAAAATACCACGTGAACGAATTTCTTTACCAACAATGGTGACATCCTTCGCACGCAATACATCAATCAACATGCCATTACTAGTTTCAGGGTTATAAGTTGTGAATCGTTGACCACTACTATAAACACCACTAATTTCAGGTCCAGAGATCGTTACCTCTTTAACACGACCATCTTCAATCGCATTTAAAAACTCTGAATAAGCGAGCCCCTGTCCTGGTGAACTGCCAAAGTTTTGAAATACAAGCAATACACCAAGTATAGCCACAATCAAAACGATGATATCTCTTCCGTTATATTTCAAAAGATTAACCTCTTGCTAAGTTAAAAAGTTGTCATTTATGTGAATAAATTTGAATTGTAACTATACCGAATATCTTTGATTTAGTCATCATTCTCACATTAATGGGGCGAAAATTACCAAATACAATAGATGTTAAAAATTATTCTTCTTTTCCTTTAAAACCACGCGCCAATAAGTATATTTCAGAGCTTCTTGCGCGAGAAGCTTTAGGCTTTCTCGTTAAAACTTTATCAAAGTTTTCTCTTAACAGCTTTAAATACTCTTCAAAGCCTTCTCCTTGGAAAATTTTCATTAAAAAATCTCCGCCTGGCTTTAAATGATGGATAGAGAAATCAAATGCCAACTCTAGCAAATACATCATTCTTGGCTGATCAACACCTTTTACACCACTGGTATTCGGAGCCATATCAGAAATAACAATATCAATCTTACGCCCATCTAATAATGTTTCGAGTTGTTTTAATACTTCATCTTCACGGAAATCGCCTGTAATAATATCCACACCTGCGATTGCGCTCATTGGCAGAATATCCAAAGCAAATACTTTTCCGTTATGACCGACTTTGTGCATCGCATATTGCGACCAACTTCCTGGTGCTGCACCAAGATCAACAACTGTCATGCCTTGCTTAAATAGTAAGTCCTTTTCATCCATTTCTGATAACTTATAAATTGCGCGTGAACGCCAATTTTCTTTGCGCGCACGCAATACATATTCATCATCATGATGTTCTTTTAACCAACGAGAACTGCTTGGTGTACGTTTTTTTCCCATACTTTAAATCACTTTAATATTGCAATTGGGCACAGTCCCAAAGCATTTTCACTTCATTTAGCGTCAGTGCTCTGTAATCGCCCGGTTGTAAATTACGGTCCAAAATTAATGGACCATACTGAATTCTTTGAAGATAGGTAACATAAAGTCCTACTGCTAAAAACATCTTTTTTACTTGATGATATTTACCTTCTGTTAATGTTACTAATGCTTCGCTTTCATTTTGATTCGCTTGAATAATCTCTAGTTTAGCAGGTGTACAACAAATACCACCATAAAACTCAATACCGTCTGCAAATTGCTCAATTTCTTTAACAGTTAACAAACCATTAACTTTTACTCGATATATTTTTTCAATTTTATATTTAGGCAACGGCAATCGAAAGCTTAATTGCCCATTATCTGTTAATAAAATCAATCCTTCGGTATTCCGATCTAAGCGTCCAATCGGCCATACTTCAACATCAATCTGATCACAAATTGTTGGTAGCTTTTTATCTCGTACTGCCGAGATTAAACCTTGTGGCTTATTCATCATAAGATACTGATGTTGTTTTAATCTTACTATTTGATTTTTAATACTCAACTGATGAAATAATCCATCCACTTCTATTTTTTCATCTATCACAACATTGTGATTTATTTTAATAGAATTGGTCTGTATCAAATGTCTAATTTCTTTCTTAGAAAAAGATAATTCTTTTAATAAAAACTGATAAAGGTGCATTAAGGTTTATTTTTTCTTTGTGTATCTGTAATAAAAGAGCGCGCTCGTCCTACTAAAAACCCACCGCTGATCAATCCATAAAACGCTAAAATGATAAATTCATCTCGTTGAGATAATGAAAAGAATGGTAAAATAATCAACAGGATTATGCCCGCGACTACAAACATCACTGCTAAAATTCTTAAACTAAAGAAAAGCTGGTGAATTTTTCGTGGTTGCGATAAGCTTGCCCCCACTTTTTTTTGACTAGGATCGTTATTCATGACTCAAATGAAATTAACAAAGGAACACATTCGTTCTTTAAAAGGACTCGCACATACTATCAAACCTGTGCTAATAATGGGAGATAAAGGTTTGACAGAATCTTTCATTGCTGAAGCAGAGCGTGCTATAGAATATCACGAGCTGATCAAAATTCGTATCGCCGGTGATGACAGAGAAGAAAAAAAAGAAATTGCCGCTGAATTAACTGCCGCATTAAATGCAACATTGGTTCAACATATTGGAAACGTTTTAACACTATTTAAACGCAACCATGAAGCACCAAAAATATTCTTCTCTAAATAATAATGAATAACAAAATATTACCTCTATATTTACTCTAGAGGTAATTATACTTATTAATTTTCAGGTACTGCAGTTACAGCGCTAATAATGTTATAAGTATCTAAAATCTGCGCAATAATTGTGATTCTATATAATAAATATCCAATATTTTGAGAATCTCGACCTAATTGCTGAATAATATAATATGCGCCGCCATCTCCTGAAAATGAACCGACAAAATCTTCGTCCGTCAATCGCTCCCAATCACCAGAAAGCGGTTTTTTACCTGATTTTAATTCTGATAATGCAGTATTAATCTCTAAGTCAGTTATATTGTCGCATCTATAAGGCTCGTATATAGGCTTTTCAACACCATTTTCTATTGATAACTCACCACATAAAGGCCTTCTTGAGTACACAGTAGAAGTATTACCTGAACCCACCTCAGCATTAATACCCTCTTCCAGTGCATTTAAAGCATGCATTGCAAGATCTTCAGCTTCTTGCTTAAAAGTTACATATTGAACATTTAAAGTTGCTATAGACGTTTGTTGATATAAGCTAATACCAACAATTGCAAAGATAATCAGCATCATCAATGTTATAAATAAAATGAATCCTTTTTCAAGTTGATTTTTGATCATTCAATTACCTATTATTTTTATTACAGTTATTATTAATCGTCATCATTAGCAACAGGGTTTAAACGACTACTATCTAGAACAACGGTATATTGGCGTTTATCATCAGGATTATTCATATCAATAATAGTAATAGTATCACCAACAAACTCTACCGTTTTTAACATTGTCTTCGCGGTTTCCTCTAACTCTGCCTTATCAGTATTTGTGAGCTCACTACCATCTTCAGTCAAGTTAATACGAGCTGTAAAATCATCAATCAAAATAGGAATGGACATATTCGAACCCAAATCACCCAAATCTGAAATCGAGCGATTTTGTAATTTCACTAAGCCAATAATTGCAACTGAAAATATTGCTAAAGCAATAAGAAATTCTAGTAGGAATGAGCCTTTTTGTTCTTTTATTGTCATTTTATCCTCTAATTATATCGACACATTTCGCATATTCTAGCAAATAATGCATGTATAGTAATCTTTTGAAATATTTGGCTACTACAAATTTTTACTTCTATGTATGTTTACATTCTGGTAAACCGAGCTGATAACCATATGCATTACAATCAAACTGAATATTTTTCCGTATAATATCCGATAACGTGAGAATCATTCTTTGATTAATCTCATCTATTAAGTAAGTACATTCTTCATTATCTTTAATTTTTAACTTCTTAACATTTTTTTCAAATACTAATAAAGAGTTTTTCCAAAGCTCTTCATGCTCATGTTCATGAGTCTTTAAAGTTAAATACTCTTCCTCAAATGCTTGACGTGTCGTGAGTAAATAATTACCCATTTTTAACCTAGGCAATATCATGACACCTTTTAATCGCAGTTCAAATTTATCTGCATAACATACACCTGCATCATGTTTGACATGGATATTCTTAATCGATACTGATGCCGTATAACTAGCAGCAGTATGTAAGCCAACATTGTCATCCACAATGATCGATGCAGTGCCTATAGAATGTGTAATGCCTTTAAAATTTTCTGGATCAATCTCATAATGCTTCTTTATTAATTGAACTTCGAGTGCAAAGCCTAAATCCATAAACGCGAATAATAGCGCCGTTAGATAACGATAAATCATAATAAATTTTTTAATAGACCTTTTATCGCTGGATTTTTATTAATTTGTTTCTCGATTTCACTATCTAACTTGTTTTGTAATTTATCTTTTTCCTTATCCAACTCTTTTTTAACTTTATCTTTCGCAGCATCTTTTGCAAGATTTAAAGCGACTTGACCTAATTGCTCTGTATCTAATCGACACAATCCATCAGTCTGTTCAAGAGATCCCTCACAAATCAAAGGAATTGGTAATCCTTTAAATCTTTGATTAATCTGACAAGCAGGATCTGAATTAATAGAATCATCACCCGTTAAAATAGCATTCATTCGATAATCAATTGTCATACGATTTAAATTAACATCGCCTTTCCCATTCAATGCAACACCTGGAATAATCATTTGGAATGGATCATTTGTTACCACACCATTTCGAATACTAATTTTTCCTGATAATTTCTGGAAATCAGTAAATGTACGATCAAACTTACCCGTTATCTGCTTTTGATTTAACAATGCAATGCCCTGACACATTAGCTTTTCATAATTGAGATTATTCACTCGCCCTTGTTGTAAATCAAAAGTTGCATTGCCATTTAGATTAGCAATCACTTGGTTTTGTTTGCGCCCCGAAGAAGTCATACTAAATTGACTATTTAAAACTCCTTGAACTGTAATATCTTTATGATTTTGATTCAATCTTGACAATAAAAAGTCACTACTAATATATTCTTTTAAAGAAAACTGAGGAAGAATTTTTGTTAAATCAATATGTTGCAATCCACCATTAATCGTAATCTTTGGTTCTTTTTTACCTTTCAAAGACCCAGAAAGACTTATAGTACCATCATAAATTTTCGTTTGAATGTGATCGACAATCAAATCACCATTTTTTAATGATGCTTTCAAAAGATTATCGTTTAAATTCAATTGATCAAAAATCAATGTACTCCATTGAATATCAGCAATTATATTCAAATCATCTGGTAATACAGGAATAATCTCAGGATTAACAGGAGACTTGGTAGATGGGTGATTTTGAACTTTATTCTGTTCTGCTTGAGATGATGCTTGCTTCGGTGGCAAATAATGATTAATGACCAATTGGTCGCCTTTTAAAACCAAAGCAATTGTCGGTACCTTAGACAGTGCAATCGCCCCTGAACCTGTAATTTTTGTGCTATCTAGATTGATATTAATTGGATTAATATCGATATTTTTCAAATTACCATGAATAGAAAATTTTGCTGAAACCTTATCTAAGGCTGTTTTAGATTCCATTTGTGGCAACTCAACATTCAACTGTCTCAATAAAGACTTAGCATTAAATGTATTAGTATTAAGCTCGCTAACAAATTTCAGATTATCACTACCATAGTTTTCTGCAATCAAATTGCCCGTGACTTGTAAATCATTCATAACCACTTGCATCTGATCAAAATTAATAATTTTTTTTTGTAAATCAGCTTTTACGAGTCCTTTGAATTGCAAATCTTTCAAAGCAATATCACCCAGCTTCCCATTATTATTGATGGATAAATTTGAAACTTGTAATAACTGTGCTTTCAAATCGAAATCTACTTTCCCTGTTAAATCAGTCACTAAATGAATATTATCAAGGGTTACATTATTGTTTAGTTTTAAATCCTTAATTTGCAGATATTCTTTACCAGCGTCAAAATCAATCGTTGCAGAAAGATCTACAGCTCCTTCAATTTTAGGATCATACAGCGCATATCCACTTTTTATTGATGCATCTATTGGTTGATTTGGCCTAACCTCACCTGTATTTACATATAAATTTTTCAGTGCAATTGCTTGGTTATTTTGCGCATCTTTATAAACCAAACTTGCATCATTCACACTAATGCTTTTGATATAAATATTCGCACTACCCTGCGCTGTATTAGCTGATGGTTTATCTTCAATCTTTTGACCATTTGTTGTAGCAGCCTGTTCTGCTTTTTCAAAAGACCAGTTTGTATTTCCATTGACATCTTTCAACAGTGAAACAGATAAACCATTCACAACTACATCACTAATATTCAGCTCTTTATTCAATAAACTATTTAAAAGTATAGAAGCTTGCGCCAATTGAATTTTTGCTAACGGAACTGTCGGTGTATTTGGGCTTGCAATCGAAATATTTTGAACTTTAATGCCTAACCATGGATAAAATGTCCACTCAATATCTCCATCTATATTGAGCACAACATTAGCATTCTTCTGCACCAGCTCTGTGATTTGGGGTTTAAATTGATTGGGGTTAATGAACATAACGATGCCACCAATCGCCAAAGCAATCACGACAACAAAAGTGATAATTAGATAGATAAATATTTTAATTAGTTTTTTCATGTCAACACCCGAATGGCAGTACAATTTTTTCACTAGCATACATCAGTTTTTAATCTTCCGCTGTGGCTAATACACTTCGTTTTCGAATATGATAGAAGAGCCCACCTATTCCTATGGAGAATAAAACTCCAAAGCAGATCATTAAAGCGATCACAGAAACATTGTAGTATGCAAGTAAACCAAAAATTACCATCATTAAAATCATTACAACATTTTCTGAAAAATTCTGGACTGCGACAGCTGTACCAGCACTTTCAAACAATTTACCACGCTCTTGTAATAATGCGTTCATAGGTATCACAAATGTTCCACCCAACATACCGATCAAAATTAAAAAGCCATAAATCGCATATACATCGGTTTGGAATGAAAAAATGATCGTAATGATGCCCATTCCAAAACCTGCCCACAAGCACCATTTGATATTTTTAATACTGATAAATAATGATGCAATTAATGCACCAAACACGATCCCAATGCTTACAATAGCACTAAGCGTAGCCACCATTTCTGTACCGCCATCTAAAACGACCCTAACCCAATCATTCAGTAATAGTCGCAATGTGCTTGCAGCACCCCAAAATAAACTTGTGCCTAAAATGGCAAATCTTGCCTGCTTATCACAAGCCAATTTTCGCAAAATCCCGCCAAAACTTTTCAACAATGCTTTCGGTGCAAAGCTATCTTTACGCGTTGCAGCAATTTTGGGTATAAATAGATTAAAGACAACAGCAACAGCATACATTCCACCTGCAAACACAAATGCCATTACAATATTTTTTTCAGCCAACAAGCCACCCAAATATGCACCAAGTAATATTGCTAAAATTGTCGATCCCTCTACCAATCCATTTACTTTCACCAATAATTTAGTTGTAACAAGCTCACCCAAAATACCAAACTTGGCAGGTGAGTAAATGGCTGCGCCAATACCAACAATCGCATAGCACAAAAATGGACTGGCATCGAAAAATAGCAAAGCAACACCCAAAAGTTTCGTACCATTCCCTATCATCAATACACGACCTTTTGGCTGATTATCTGCAAATAAGCCAACAATAGGCGCTAATAAAATATAAGAGAATAAAAAGCATGCTTGCAGTAAATAAGCACTTTCTTTTAAAGCTTCTAGCTTATTCAACAGCTCAAGCAACGCAAAGAACAACGCATTATCAGCAAAAGCTGAAAAAAACTGCGCATTCACAACACTAATGACACCTTTATTCAGCAATTTATCAGAAGGACTATGTTTCATGATTTATTCATCCTTAGCCATATTGGTCAAAGTAACGTAATCAATTTTCCCTGTGCCCAATAATGGAATTTCTTTTAACACACGAATGTCTCGTGCTACCGCCAACTCTGGAATCCCTAAAGATTTAGCCATTGCAGATACATCTGATCGGATTACATTTGCTTGCGTCGTAAAGATAACAATTGCCTCACCTTTACTTGCATCTTTTCTAACCACAGCAGCATGATGATCCTCTTTATAGACTTCTTTAAACAGTTTCTCAGCTGTTTCCAATGTCACCATTTCACCTGCAATTTTTGCAAAGCGTTTTACACGACCTTTGATGGCCATATAACCATCTTCATCCATCGTCACAACATCTCCGGTATCGTACCAATTCTGCTGCCCATGATATTCAGAAGGCACTAGTACACCCGGATTATCATAGAATAAGTAACCTTTCATCACGTTATTACCTTCTACAACCAATTTACCGCCTTCAGCAATACCATCAATCGGTTCCAAAACTGATTTCATGCCTGGTAAAATTCGACCAATACTATTTTCTTTGTAGCTCATTGGCACATTAATCGAAATGACAGGTGAACATTCTGTTGCTCCATAGCCTTCTAAGATACGAATACCAAATTTATCCGACCAACTATCTCGCACAGATTCTGCTAAACGTTCTGCTCCTGCCACTACATATCGTAAAGTTGTAAAGTCATATGGATTTGCATATTTCGCATAGTTTTGTAAAAACGTTGACGTACCGAATAAAACTGTCGCTTGTACGTCGTAAACCAACTCAGGAATCACTCGATAGTGCAAAGGTGATGGATATAAAAATGTTTTACAACCAGCTCTTAGCGGCAATAATACACCCGCAGTTAAACCAAATGCATGAAACACAGGCAATGGGCTCATAAAAATGTCTTTCGTTGTAAAATCTGCCACGGTACATAATTGTTCGATATTTGTTAAAAGCGATCTATTCGTATGTACAACACCTTTAGGCTTACCCTCTGATCCTGATGTAAATAGCACCAATGCTTCATCATCAGGATCACCTTTTTCTAAATACTTATTTGGCATCAACTTAGCTTTTAATACCCACAACTTATCTTCTTTAGTAATTTGCTTACGTAGATCCTCCGCATATACCCAATTAATCTCAGGAAATGCCTCAACCAAATATCCTAAATTACCTTTATCTAAAAAAATACGAGATGTAATGATCGTTTTAACTTCTGCTGCAGTAATAGCAGCGCCCATCCCATCCACTCCAGCAGTATAATTCAACAATGCCGAAACTCGTTTTGTAAGATTTAAAGCCAAGATTGTCGCGATTGAACCTATAGCATTAGGTAATAAAATTCCAACTCTTTCATTCTTTGATGTGAATTTCGTGACAATTCTACTAATGCCAAGAATCTTCATTAAAAACTGATCATATGTTTCTGGTTTACGCTGAATATCTTCAATGCATAAAGCATCATTACCAAATCGATGTTTAGCTTCCAAAATCATATTAAAAAGTGATGTTGGCTCAAAAACATTGATTCTCATTTCCATCATAATGTCATGTGTATATTTAGCGAGATATTGACGTCGTTTTTTGCCATATAAACCCTCTGGAATAATAATTTCTAAAGGCCCGCCCATAGTAATTTTAATGGGTGTAAATAAACGTTGTTTTACCAATCCTCTCAGACGACTGAAATAAGTATATTCAGCACCTTCTAAAAACACTGGTATTAAAGGCACATTTGCTTTTCTAGCAATAAACGCAGCACCCTCATACACTTTCATAAAGCTACCTGTTAAGGTAATGCGACCTTCTGGAAAAATCACGATGGTTCTGCCCTTCATGACTTCTTTTGTTAGCATTTTTACAGCCATAGGATGTAATGGATCAACAGTTACATGATCTATTAATTTCAAGAATGGTTTAAAGTACCAGCGATTTGCAATGTCTGTATTCACAACAAACACAGGTCGTTGAGGTAAAAATGCACCCAGCAAAACCCCATCTAAAAAAGATTGGTGATTACATACGATAACACCATGTGTTGATGCAGCTTTAGCATCGATTTTAGTTTCTACTTTAAAAAATAGATTTAGTAAGAATTTTAATATTATTTTCATCAGTGCTCACCACTATATTGATTTAATAAACAGTGTTTATTTTATAAGTTATTTTCAATTAATCAATGTTTATTTAATTATTTAAAACATTTTCAGCCCACTACTTTAAAATACTTTTATCACTATCATTGTATTTTTTTAATATCAATCGAATCGCTTATCTAAGCAACTTAAGTATAATCGCCCACACACCTATATTTTTAAAGGATAATTAATGTCTGTTCCTAACGTTTCATTGATTGTTGCAATTGCAAACAACTCTACAATTGGTATCAACAATAGTTTACCTTGGCACTTACCGAATGATTTAGCATTTTTCAAACAACATACACTTAATAAACCAATCATTATGGGCAGAAAAACTTATGAGTCATTAGGACGTCCTTTGCCCAAACGCGACAATATTATCATTAGTCGCAATCCACAACCCGATGATCTTCCTGAAAATGTTTTTTATTTTGACTCTTTAGAAAAAGCGATTAACGCTTATAAAGATTCACCTGAAATAATGATTATTGGTGGTGCACAACTTTATAATTCAGCTATTTCACATATGAATAAGCTCTATTTGACACGCGTTAATACTGACGTTGAAGGCGATACATTTTTGCCCGAAATTTTAGCCTTGCCTTTTGAAAAAGCAGAATTAATTTACACAGAAAATCACCCTAAAGATGAAAAACATAGTCATTCTTTTACATTTGAAATTTGGGATTTTTCCTAACAAACTGTTGTAAATTTAACTTTACAAGCAGATTATCTACTGCAATATTTAGCGATTTCGCTATAATTATGCATTCTATCTTTTATATTGAGTGAGTTATGGCTGTTTCAACAAAAAAAGTAAGCTGGTATAAAAAGTATGCGAGCTATAAATACTATATCCCTTTAGCAAATGCAATTACACCGTATTGTCTTTGGGGAAGCCTTATTCTCACAATAATTGGCTTAACACTTGGCTTGGGTTTTGCACCACCAGATTACCAACAAGGTAATAGCTTTAGAATCATTTATATTCATGTTCCTGCGGCTATGCTTTCTACGTCTTTATATATGACAATGGCCATCACAAGTCTTTGCTTTTTAATTTGGAAAGTTAAACTATTACCATTGGTTGCTAGAAGCCTTGCAGTTATTGGCGCAGTATATACAGCAATTGCATTAGTGACTGGCGCGATTTGGGGTGCACCAACGTGGGGAACTTGGTGGGTTTGGGACATAAGATTAACCTCTGAACTATTACTATTATTCTTTTACATTGGCTACATCGCATTTGATCATGCAATTGAAGATAGACAAACAGCAGATCTATTCACATCAATTTTAGCTGTAATTGGTATAGCAACCGCAATTCTTGTAAAATTCTCAGTATACTTTTTCAACTCTTTGCACCAAAAAAGTACACTTTTTGCATCCGGTGGTCCTAAAATTCCGATGGATATGTTGTTACCACTTATTTTAATGATCATAGCTTACAGTCTATTCACCACAGGCTATGTTCTAAAAAAGAGTGTGAACTTAATTAACAGAGAAAAAGTTATGAAACATTACTTGAATCAATAATTATGGATGGAATAACAATGACATTTGCATTTGGGAGCTTTGCAGAATTTCTGCAAATGGGAAAACATGGTTTATATGTTTGGCTGAGTTATGGATTCTTTTTAATCTGTGTGCTTGGCTTAGTGATCCCTCTATTTAGTGAAAGTAAGAAACTAAAACAAATTATGAAGCAAGAAGGAATTGAATAATGACCCCGAAACAAAAACAACGAGCCATTATTGTCTCCGCATTGGTAGCGGTAACGCTTGCAGCAATTGGGCTGCTAATTTATGCATCTAGAAGTGAATTAAATTACTACTATTCACCCATCGAAGTTAAAGAAGGTAAAGCACCTTTAGAACGCTCTATTAGAATAGGCGGTTTAGTTGCGCCGGGTTCAATAGTAAAAAGCACTGAAACAATCGATGTTGCTTTCGACATTATGGATGGGCAAGAACGAGTAAATGTTACTTACGATAAAATGCTCCCTGACTTATTTAGAGAAGGACAAGGCGTCATCGCAACTGGCTTTTTATCTGATAAAAATACTTTTACTGCTACTGAAATTTTAGCAAAACATGATGAAACATATATGCCACCTGAAGTGAAAGAATCTCTCGAAAAATCTGGTATTGTTCTTGATGAAAACTCAAGACATCCTGGCTCACAACCTTAAGGAGTTGGCATGTTACCATATGGCGAATTAACCCTATATATCGCACTAGCTTCATCTTTATTATTACTTTTCCTACCAATGGTCGGGCTTTATACCCATAACATAAAGCTAATGCAGACCTCAAAACCATTAACAGCATGGATATTTTGGATGCTGTTAATTTCTTTTGTATGCCTTGGTTATGCTTTTTATGTGAATGATTTCAGTTATTCATATGTATATCGTAACTCAAACACACAATTGCCTGCCATTTTCAGATTTACGGCAATTTGGGGCAGCCATGAAGGCTCTGTATTACTTTGGGTATTAACATTGGCATTGTGGATGTATGTTGCAACATTCTTTATGCGTAAGCTTCCGATTGAATTAACCGCAACGACATTATCAATTTTAGGTGCGATTTCAGCTGCATTTATCGCATTTGTCATCTTTACATCTAATCCATTCGACCGCATGATCGATAATATGATTTTTGATGGTCGTGATCTTAATCCTTTGCTACAAGATGTTGGTTTAATCATACACCCTCCTTTGTTGTATATGGGTTATGTCGGTTTTGCAGTACCTTATGCTTTTGTATGTGCGATTTTAATTAATGGCTATATTGACCGTGTCACAGTTCGTTGGTTGCGCCCTTGGGTATTAGCAGCTTGGGCATTTTTGACATTAGGCATCACGGTTGGTAGCTGGTGGGCTTATTATGAACTTGGCTGGGGTGGCTGGTGGTTCTGGGATCCTGTAGAAAATGCATCTTTGATTCCATGGATTTTATCCACTGCACTTCTCCACTCATTAATTACTACTGAAAAACGCCAAGCATTCTCTATTTGGTCAGTTTTAATGACAATCTTATGTTTCTGCTTAAGTGTATTAGGTACATTCCTAGTCCGTTCAGGTGTTTTAACATCTGTTCACTCATTCGCAGCAGATCCTAGACGTGGTGCAATCATTTTAATGATCCTTGCAATGGTTGTAATTTTTGGAATCGGTTTATTGTTATTCCGTTCAAATAGAATTCGCCAGCAAGCAAATGTGACATTAGTTTCAAGAGAAACTGGTATTTTATTGAATAATATTTTCTTATCAGTTATTTGTTTTATCGTTGTTTTAGGAACACTTTATCCGTTAATTATTGATATGTTAGCGATTGGTAAAATATCAGTGGGCCCTAACTTCTTCAATAAAACCGTTAATCCTCTCGCATTGATTCTTTTAGTGATTATGGGCATCACGCCGATGGTTCGCTTCAAAAAAGATCAACTGAGCCGCATTAAAAAACCGTTGATTTTTATGGCGATTGCTTCATTAATCTTAGGCCCAGTATCAAATGCGTTGTACGTAACTTATATCAATAATCTTAATCACAATAATGAATTACCTTTACCACTGCTAGAACCGATGGTAACTCTGAGTTTAATTCTTTGTTACTGGGTATTTTTTGGCATATTGTCTGAGATTTACATGCACAAACCGCGCAATGCAAATTTCATTCAAGGCTTTTTTTCACAGTCGATGTCTCGCGTTGCAATGAACTTGGGTCACTTTGGTACAGTGATTTTAATCATCGGCATTACTATGACAAGCTATTACAGCGTAGAAGCAGATCGTTTATTAAAAGTTGGTCAAACTGAGGCAGTACAAGGCTATGATTTCAAATTAGAGAAATTAGAAGACATTCAAGGTCCTAACTATACCGCAACAAAAGGGACTTTCTCCGTGAGTTTCCAAGGCGAATTTTTACGCATGATGCATCCTGAAAAACGTATCTATACAGCAAGTGGAATGCCCATCAGTGAAGTGGCTCTAAGAGCATCTATCTTAGATGATCTTTATATTGCGCTTTCTGAAGAGCGACCAGGTCAAAGTTGGGCGATTCGTTTGTATGTTAAACCGTTCATTCGTTGGATTTGGTTCGGCGGTATCATTATGGCAATGGCGGCAGTGGTTGCATTGTTTAGCCTTCGTCGTCAAAGTGTCTCTGAAAAATAAGGAGTTAATATGAAAAAACCTGCAATTACTGCACTTACAGTATCTGCCTTAGTTATTATATTTGGCTTCTTTTTCATAACATTAGGCAATGATCCAAGTAAATTACCTTCTCAACTAGAAGGTAAGCCACTTCCTGAATTCAGTTCCAAAAAATTAGACGCCCCCAATAGTATCGCTGCGATTTTAACGAATGAAGACATCAAAGGCCCTGCATTGATCAATGTATGGGCAACATGGTGTCCAACATGTCGTGATGAACATGAAACCTTAAATGTTTTAAAAGACCAAGGCATTACTATTTATGGTATTAACTACAAAGATGACCCGGTGCTTGCTCATAGATGGTTACAAGATCTTGGCGACCCATATTTATTTAATTTTCTCGATGAAAGCGGCTCTGTTGGTATCGAGTTAGGCGTTTATGGTGCACCTGAAACATTTTTTGTAGATGAAAATAATGTCATTCGTTATCGTCATGTTGGTGCAATTTTACCGGATGTATGGAACTCTCAATTGAAAACGATTTATGAGTCACTCTTTGCCAAAGGAGATCAGTCATAATGAAAAAAATCCTAATTTTTTTGGTGCTCATTTCAGGGTTAGCCGTTGCTAATGTCAACATTTATCCTTTTAATAATCCTGTGAGCGAAAAACGCTTTAACTCATTAATCAAAGACTTACGTTGTCCGAAATGCCAGAATCAAAATCTAGCCGATTCAGACGCACCATTAGCAAAAGACTTGAAAGACCGCGTCTATTTTATGATCAATGATGGCAGAAGCGATAGTGAGATCCTATCATTTATGGTCGATCGTTATGGTGATTTCGTTCTATATACGCCACCAGTTAAACCTATTACTTTTGTGCTTTGGTTCGGCCCTGCAATTGTCTTACTGGGTGTTCTTGTTATTATTTTTTCTCGCCGTAGAAAAGCTGAAACAACAAACATACAACCTTTATCACAAGCAGAAATCGAAAAATTGTCTGAAATGCTAAACAAAAAGGATACTCCTCAATGATTTTCACCTCTTTTTTAATTTTTGCACTGACAATATTAGTAATTTTTTACCCATTAGTCAGATCAAAATCAGCTCAACCAGAAGTTTCGTTGCAAGATATTTATAAGAAAAATTATATTGCAACAGAAGAGCGTTTATCTAAGGAACTCGCAAGTGGTGCACTGACTCAAGAACAATATGATCTTCAGAAAGCTGAAGCTGCACGAGATTTGCTTAAAATTAGCAGACAAAATGTTGTTAAATTATCTGCTCCTACACGCATTATCGTAACGTTAATTGCTTTGCTCTTCCCTATCCTTGCAATTGGTGGATTTTGGGCTTTATCATACACACCAGATGTTCGTCTTTATGATTCTGAACGCACACGCTTAGTGCAAGAATTCACAGAATGGCGCGATACAATTCCATCGGCTGAGTTAAATTCTCCGAAAAGTATTTTAGAAGTTGAACCTCAACCTCGTAACCCTGAAATTTTCAATGAGTTAAAATATGGTTTCCCTGCACTATTTTTCATGAGCGCAAAAGAGACTCATGATAATCCGACAACATTAAAGTTACTTGGCAAAATGCTCTATGATGTTAGATGGCTTCCTGCAGCACATGAGGTTTATTCAAGAGTTATTGAGTTATCGCCAAACGATTACATCGCAAATACGATGATCATTGATATTGAGTTACAAAATTCTCAAAATCAATTAACCCCTGCTTTAATTAAAAAGATTGAAGCTTTCTTGGCGTTGAATCCTGAAGATACTGGCTTGCGTGTGATGTATGCTCAAGCATTGTATGACAACCAAATGATTGATGAAGCGATTGTTCAATGGCAAAATCTTCGCAAAATCTTTGCTGAACGCAACACTACACCAGAACAAAAAGAGCAGTCTGAAAAAACAGTGCAGGCGATTGATATGATTTTGGCGGCTATTAATCAGCAAACAATGGAAACTGCACAAATTCGCAATTATGTGATTAACACAAAATCATTAGATGCTTTAAATTGGGAAAGTTTATCGGATCCTTCTTTATTAACGGTATATATGATGGATTTAGAAGAAAATACACCATTGGCCTATAAAGAAATTTTAATCACGCCTAATTCAAATATTCCTGATGAAATCTCAATCAATGATTTTGATAGTTTTGAAGGGATTGCCCAGCCAATTCGCAATTATGAGCACATTGCTGTGTTTGGTGACATCAAAAATCTTAAAAATAATTCAACCATTTATACAACTCCACTTGTTCAATTACCGAAAGGAGCTTATGAAAGTGCTTTATTATTTGAGCCAAAAGATGATGTAGAACCATTTGCAAATAATATGAACGTACTTGTTGATTTGGTTGCTAAACAACAAGATAAGCGTTTTTTAGTACAAGTGAATGCACCAGATGTTGATTTAGAAGCATTACCAAATGCTACTACGCTCAATCTATTTATTTCTATGGCTGGTTCTCGTATGCCTTTGGCTGCTAAAAAAATTCCAGCGGCTAAAACATTGAGTTTTCCATTAACAGTAGAAATCACAGATGCTGATAAATTAATGCCAAATTCACCAAGCTTATTCTCTTATGATAATCTCGAAATTGGTGGTCGTTTAAGTATGACCAACGAAGCAGTGGGAACAGCAGGAGATATTGAAAGCATTAAAGAAGCCATTCCAACAGCAAAAATTAATATTATTACTCTAGATCAAATTCGTGATAGCTCAAAAGCATCACCAATTAAGCCCAATTAATGATGTTTCCTGAATTTACATTAACCATTCAAGATGTCAGCGCAACACGTAATTACCGAAAAGTTTTTACGCCTGTTTCGCTGACATTAAAAAATGGTGATAGCCTTTATATTGAAGGTGAAAATGGTGCAGGTAAAACAACTTTTTTACGTGTCATTGCAGGATTAAATAATATTTATTTAGGTGATATTTTTTTAAATGAGATTAATCGCAAAGAGCTTGCGCATGTTTATCACCAACAAATTTTATACATTGGTCATGCGCTTGGTTTGAAAGATGATTTAACAGCTTATGAAAACATTAGCTTAATGCTAAAAATTCAAGGCATACAAAAGTCTGATACGGAAATTTATGAAATTTTTGAAAAACTTTCAATTCCTACTCAAAGCCGTGCAATTCGTTTCTTATCTGCGGGACAAAGGCGTCGTGTTGCACTTTCACGCTTATGGCTAGAACCTAAAACAATTTGGATTCTAGATGAGCCTTTTACAGCGTTAGATAAACGTTCTGTTGAAATTTTAGAGACTGCCATAAAAGCCCATCATGAACAAAATGGCACAGTTATTTTCACATCACATCAAACACCATCAGAAGCAGTGTATAATCAACATCACATTATTGAGAGCTATAGAAAAGAATGAGTGTATTCACTGCGATCATTCAACGTGATCTACAACTGGGCATGCGCCAACGAACAGAATTATTAACACCAATGATCTTCTTTTTGATCATTGTTAGCTTATTTCCATTAGGTTTAGGGCTAGATAATGAAAAAGTGATGCGCAATGTTTCACCAGCCATTTTATGGATTGGTGCGCTTTTATCGAACATGCTAATCATGGAACGTTTATTTAAAAATGACTATGATGACGGTTCATTAGAGCAACTCATGCTTTCAGGCACACCATTGGTGGTGGTTGTTTTAGCAAAAATCATTGCACATTGGTGTTTAACTGCGCTCCCATTAATCATTGTTTCACCGATTTTAGGTTTAATGCTGTATTTCACAGTACCACAAGTACTAGAAATCGCATTTTTACTATTAATCGCCACACCTATTTTGAGCTGTATTGGTGCAATTTGTACTGCCTTAACTTTACAATTAAGACGCGCGGGCTTATTGCTCAGCATCATCGCTCTACCTCTCTTTTTACCTGTGCTTATTTTTGGTGTACAGGCAACACTTAGAATCGTTGAAGGGCATTCTGTGGCAGGATTTTATGCTGTATTTTTTGCATTAGATCTTATTACGCTTGCACTCGCACCACTTATTACAGCTTTTGCACTTCGCATTAGTCTTCATTAAATTTTCTTGAGATTCAAATGACAAACAAAACAACTCCGGCTTTAGCTATGGATTACACACAACAATTACCACCGATTGTACAATCATGGATTTTAACAATTATTATTGATCTTGGTGGCCATCGCGAGTTTATTCATAAAGACTATTTTAGTGATGATCAATTAGCAACGGCCTTATCTTTAGATAAATGGATCAATCATAAACCACCTTTAAATCGTGCTGATATTTTAAAAACATTAAAAGAACAGCAAGAAGCATTATCTGCTGATCCTGAACTCTTTAAAAAGCCTTACAATGCAGATTTAAGCCATAATTTAGAAAACTTAAAATCTCTGATTGATCTTTCTGACATTGAATGTGCTTTATTAGAATTCACGCTGATTACGTACAATGAAACATTATTGAATAATGCGTTGGACTTATTGGGCGCAATCAGCTCTGATCAAATGTATCGTATTTTGGCAGTATTACTTCAAACTACGCCACAAGAAATTCGTACGGCATTCGCATCGGATGGTACATTAGCTCGCACAGGTTTAGTGCGTGTACATCATGGCCCTTCTCTATTCTTCCGTGGCAAAATTGATTTGTTGTCACGCAATTTTATTGAAGCGATGTTCTCTCACGAAACAACGCCCTATAACATTCTGAAAGATGTTGTTTCTAAGAGCAAACCTACAGACTTAACACTCGAAAACTTTAACTACTTAAAAACTGAACTCTCTATTTTAGTGCCATATTTACAATATGCTTTAGATAACAATGAAAAAGGCATCAACATATTAATTTATGGTGAACCTGGCACAGGCAAAACAGAGTTGGCGCGTGTTTTAGTGGATTATTTCAAAGTATCTGCTTATGAAGTTGTCTCTGAATCCATTCAAGGCGAAGGCGTAGAAAAAGGCGAACAGCGTTTATATGCTTATTTGGCCGCACAAAACTTCTTCTGTAATCAAAAATCATTGATCATTTTTGATGAAATTGAAGATGTATTTTTTGATGGCTCCATGGAAGGTTTACCAAACTTTTCTAAAGCATGGTTCAACCATATTTTAGAAACCAATAAAATTCCGACCATTTGGATTTGTAACGATACTTATGACATTGATCCTGCCATTATTCGCCGTTTTGATTTTACTTTCCATTTAGCATCACCGCCAAAATCAGAACGCAAAGCAATGTTGGAGTCTGCCTTAAAAGGTACACTAAGCCCTAACACTTTAAATGCATTGGCGCTTTCTAAAAATTTAGTGCCTGCGATTATTGACCGCACTGCAAAAGTTTTAAACACCATTCAAGACTCACTCAATGGCAATTATGATGAAGCTGCGGCAACCATCATTAATGGCACACTGAAGGCACAAGGCAATGAAGAAATTCGCATTGCTAAAATTGGTGGCTTAAGTGACATTTATAATCCTGCATTTACGAATACTGATTCAAACTTAGCATTATTGGCCGAACGCCTAAAAGTATTCAATGAAGCACGCATCTGTTTATATGGTGCATCTGGCACCGGTAAATCAGCATTTGCACATTACTTAGCGGATTATTTGAATAAGCCTTTACTCATCAAAAAAGTATCTGATTTGATGGATAAATATGTTGGTGAAACTGAGAAGCAAATCGCTGCTGCATTCCATGAAGCGAATACAACAGGCGCAATCTTATTGATGGATGAAGTGGATAGCTTCTTGCGTGATCGTCGCCATGCTCAGCAAAATTATGAAGTGACAATGGTCAACGAAATGCTCACGCAAATGGAAGAGTTTTCAGGCATTTTCATCGCAACCACAAACTTGATGGATCATTTAGATCAAGCGATGCTTCGTCGTTTTGACTTTAAAGTGAAATTTAACTACTTAACAGCCGATCAAGCTTGGTTATTGTTCAATGAACAATGCCGTTATTTAGGCTTTAAAGAAATTGATCCAGCATTGGAAATGAACTTTAAAAAACTAACTAGCTTAGCACCCGGTGACTTTGCGATCTCTGCCCGTCAAGCTAAATTGGGCGTGATCACGAAACCTGAAGAGATATTAGCGCAATTAGTGAAAGAGAATGATCTCAAACAAGCCAAAGGCACTACGATTGGGTTTGTGGCTAATAAATAATTGATTCAATAAAAAAGCCCTCATTGAGGGCTTTTTGTTTAACTAATCGTGCATTAAATTATCCATCTCTATATCTGAAATTGAATGATAATTTCCATAAGGTTTTCTGGTTTCAGCATCATAAAGATGTAAAACATCTTCACCATTTTCAACTGAAAAATCAAAAATGACAGCCGTATAATTCTCAGGATTATCAATAAACTTAATACGATCTTTCTCTATTGTATATTTGCCAAAATTTTCCAAATAAGGCTTTTCATGTGTTGCCCTGTATAAATTACCCGATGACTGATAAGCATAAACCACCCAACCATCATCCCATTCTCTTAACCAGTTTTTATGAATTTTATCAGGCATCGTCGCAGTCATTCCAATCATCATTAAAGACAAACTTATTATCAAATATTTTATATAGCGCATATTAATTCTCTTATATTTTTTGAGCGTTTAACAAAGCTACAATAAAATAATCAATATTTCCATCAATAATCACGATGTTACGCACTCATTTTACCCAAGAAATCTTCAATGCGATTGGAGTTATATTGCAGAATATTGCCTTGATTTTTGACGCGCACAACATCCAAAAACTCCATTCGACTGATTACATGATTCACTAAATGCTCTCTTGCTCTATCCGTAATGTCTGAGCCTTTTAACTGTGAGCGAATCGTATTGCGTAAGCTCTCAAGTTTTACAGGTCGAGAGTAATCTTCAATCTTATGCAACATCTTGCACATTTTGATTAACAAAGAATCAAACTGTAACTCTTTATTACTGCGCGTTGTACCCACACGTTTTGCTTTTTTATTGGGTGAGCGATTCACAAGATTAATAATCGCATCAAAATCCTTATCATTAGAATATATTTCAAATCGATCATATTGCTCAAAGTAACAACCGAGCATAAACGTGATGCCAAAATCTGCTGAATTATTTGCAATATCACCCATTTTGACTAACTCTAATCGCCCTTGCATGACAAATTCACTCAATGATGTAATCCAATCTAAGGGAATCTTAACGCCAGTATTGGCATAGCAAATCACAACTTTATGATATTCCTTAAATTCGAGGATGAGCTCGCTAATCTTGGATGGACAATTTTCAATGTCTATAAACAAAATAGAGCGCTTGGGTACATCAGGTAAGCTAATGATGGTTTTATCTTTCATCGTGATCATTCCTCTGCTTAGTTATATATTCAGGACAATGATGAAGCTCACTCGAGATTACCAAGCAATTGTGTCAGTTTTTTGACAACGCTTTTTGCACATATATTTTTTCTATAAAAATAATGGTATTAGGAATCATAACGAGAAATATCTAATCCTTCTGTTGCTATTTCTGGTGCATTGCCTGAAATAATGTCTGATAAATAACGACTAGAGCCGCATGCCTGTGTCCAACCTAATGTGCCGTGCCCTGCGTTAATGTATAAATTATTGTATTGAGTCGCTCCTATAATCGGTGTGCTGTCAGGTGTTTTCGGACGCAAACCAGCCCAAAACGTTGCACTTTTAATGTTTCCTGCTTTTGGGAACAGATCATTCAATATGAATTCTAGCGTTTCTCTACGTTTCGGATTAAGTTTCAAATTAAATCCAGATATCTCAGCCATACCACCGATTCTCATACGCTTGTCAAAACGGGTAATCGCAACTTTGTACGTATCATCGAGAATGCTCGATACTGGCGCATATTCTTCATCATCAATTTCTGCCGTTAATGAGTAACCTTTCATTGGATAAATTGGCACATTAATCCCAATTTTTCTTAATAAAAATGGAGTATATGAGCCCAAGCAATCCACAAAAACATCGCCACTATAATCTTCACCATTGGCGGTTATTGAAGCAATTTTATGACCATCTGTTACGATATTTTCGATTGTATGATTAAACTTAAATTGCACGCCCAAGCTTTCACACATTTCTGTTAATCGACTTGTAAATAGGTAGCAATCACCTGTTTCATCATTTGGCAAACGTAAACCACCCAATAATTTATGTGCAGATGCTTTCAAACCGGGTTCAACCGCTAAAATTCCTGCTTGATCTAAAATTTCATAAGGCACAGAAAACTCATCCAAGATTTTAGTATAAGCGTTAACATTTTCCATTTGCTTCTGTGTGCGTAATAGCTGAGTAATCCCCAAAGATCTATTTTCATAAGCAATGCCAGTCTCTGCCCTTAAATCAATTAAACACTGACGACTGTATTCTGAAATTCTCATTAAACGCGATTTATTAATATCAAATTTTTGATTGGTGCAATTGCGATACATATTCCATAAAAATTTATACTGCGCTAAATCTAATGTTGGCTGAATCGCCAAAGGTGCATGCTTTTCAAACAACCACTTAATAGCTTTCATCGGGATTCCGGGTGCAGCCCATGGCATTGCATATCCCGGTGTAATTTGTCCAGCATTCCCAAAACTTGTCTCTAATGCTGAATTTTCATGACGATCGAAAACTGTGACTTTATGGCCTTTTTTAGCCAAATAATATGCTTGAGTGACTCCTATTACACCCGCACCTAAAATAATAATATGCATGTTTCCCTCTCAATGATTCTATTGCTCAATATTCTTGGATAAAAAAAGCTTAGCGAAGGCTAAGCTTTAAATCAGTTTTTATGATTCATCAATTAAAAGCGATTTTGGGCAAAATACCACTCGTTTCTAATTTTTTAATTTTGAATGGTCCGTAGAAAATCATCCCGATTAATACAATTCCTGCATAACCTGCGAATGGGTAGAAATATCCCATCAACTGAATGAAGCCTACAAAACTAATGCCATAACTAATAATCAATGTTACTAAAACAATAATATTAGCTTTTGGTGTTTCCATTTCCACATAACGAGAAATAAATACGTAGAACATACTTACAGCCGTACTATAGATCATTGCCAAAGCTGCCAATGTTAATAACGGACTTAAAAAAGGAATGTAATTATTCATAATCTGCAAAGATGGCATATGCGCTAATGTGTCTACTGTTGGTGCGATGACTTTGATCTGTGCAAATAACGAAAAATGTCCCATTGCAAGAATACCACCAATAATCAAACCACCTAACGCACCACCCCAACGAGCAATTCTAGGATCTTTCTCTTCGCCACCAATAACTAATGCCATGCCAACACCTGCAACAGTCATCATCGTGACGTGGTTAATCGCTGCAATCCACCAATTTGGTAATGTATCAGGCAATGTATTACCCACAGCAATAACATAATCATTTAAATCAACAAGCGTTTCAGTTTGATTGCTCAGCGCTTGGTAAATAACAATACACAACAAACCAATTAATACAGGAGTGATTAAACTAATCACGACAATAATTTTACGTAATCTCAGCATTAATGTACCAATGACTAATACTGTCATGATCAAAGAACCTTGCCAATAAGGCAGATCATATTGTTGTTTAAACAGCGAACCACTGCCAGATAACATGATGATTCCTGTCCCTAACATCATGATTAAAATTAAAATATCTACAAAGCGCCCTACTGTTTTGCCCCCCACTAAATATACTGCTTCTTTATAGTTTTTCGAACGCAATCTTTGCCCCATACCTGTGACAAAATATCCCACAATACCGTATAAAATGGTCGCTAATATTAGCCCTGTCGTTCCATCTAACCCAAAAGATGTATAGTAAAAAAATGGTTCCATGCCAGAGGCATTACCTGCTCCAACAACGACGCTGGCATATGCGCAAGCGACTATTATAATCTCAACTGCCTTTTTCATCTCCAATCCTCCACAGCGGTTTAAACCCCTGATATTTTTTTGTGTTTTATATCACCACCTATGATTTTTTATAAACAACAAAATAATCATAGGTACTTGTTTTGAATGATTTATATAACCCAAGCTTTGTTATTTGGTTATTTGATAATCACGGTTATGTGCCAAAGGTGTCAAAAGATATGAATTCAGAACATTATGATTTATTTTCTTAGCAGCTATAAAACAGCCATCTACATAAACTATTCCTTGAAGGAATAACTCTGTGCATTTAGTTCGTTTGCCTTCTCTTGCGGTCAACATGTAGCATCCAACTATCTTCTATGTACTAAAGGAAAATTAAGATGGATATCTCAACTAAAGTATTACATAAACTCGGTATTTCAGACGCTGTATTAAACGGCGGTACACATGAAGTTTTTAGCCCTTTAGATGGCTCTGTAATTGCAAAACTTAATTTTATTGATGAAGCTGCAACCAATAAGATGATTGATGATGCTCATGCTGCATTTCTAGAATGGCGTACAGTTCCTGCTCCTATTCGTGGTGAGTTAGTGCGCATTTTGGGTGAAGTATTGCGTGAACATAAAGAAGACTTAGCTGCTGTAATCACATTAGAAGTTGGCAAGATTCAATCAGAAGCATTGGGTGAAGTGCAAGAAATGATTGATATTTGTGACTTTGCAGTTGGCCTCTCACGTCAACTATATGGTTTAACAATCGCATCTGAGCGCCCAGGGCATCACATGCGTGAAACTTGGCATCCTTTGGGTGTTGTGGGCGTTATTACGGCGTTTAACTTCCCAATGGCAGTATGGTCTTGGAACTCAGCATTGGCATTAATCTGTGGTAACTCTGTTGTTTGGAAACCATCAGAAAAAACACCTTTAACTGCATTGGCTTGCCAAGCAGTATTTGAAAAAGCTGTGGCTCGTTTCGGTTCAGCGCCGAAAAACTTATCACAATTAGTGATGGGCGCACGCAACTGTGGTAATGCCATTGTTGAAAATCATAAAGTAGCATTAGTCAGCGCAACAGGTAGCACACGCATGGGACGTCAAATCGGTCCTAAAGTTGCAGAACGTTTTGGTCGTTCAATTTTAGAATTGGGCGGTAATAATGCGATGATCTTAACAGAATCAGCAGACTTAGAATTAGCAGTTCGTGCGATCTTATTCAGTGCAGTGGGTACAGCTGGTCAGCGTTGTACAACATTGCGTCGTTTAATCATTCATAAGTCAGTAAAAGCACAAGTATTAGAGCGCTTAAAAGCTTCGTATAAAACAATCCCTGTCGGTTCGCCATTAGACACAAATAATCTAGTTGGACCATTAATTGACAAGGGTTCGTTTGATGAAATGCAAGCAGCATTGGCACGTGCAAAAGCATCCGGTGGTGTTGTTCACGGTGGCGAACGCGTACTTGCTGACGAAATGCCAAATGCATATTATGTGAAACCTGCAATTGTTGAAATGCCTGAACAAAATGAAGTTGTGGAAACAGAAACATTTGCACCAATTTTATATGTAATGGAATATGAAGACTTTGCTGATGCAATGGCAATGAACAACGATGTTCCACAAGGTTTATCATCATGCATCTTCACAAATGATGTCAGAGAAGCTGAGTTCTTCCAAAGTGCTGCAGGTAGTGACTGTGGTATCGCAAACGTTAACATCGGTACAAGTGGTGCAGAAATTGGCGGTGCATTTGGTGGTGAAAAAGAAACAGGTGGCGGTCGTGAATCTGGTTCTGACTCATGGAAAGGTTACATGCGTCGTCAAACAAATACCATTAACTATTCTCGTGAATTACCACTAGCGCAAGGCGTTAAATTCGATTAATGTAAATCTTCACAGCCAGCGAAGAGTGATTATTCCCTAACCACACTCTTCGCTAGGTCTGACCATCTATTAAAGAGCTATATCAATAGCCGGATAACCAAAAACTACCAAAGAAACAATTGGATAATTAAAAATCCATCAGGAGGAGAGAATGCAAATCTCTATTGATCAACTACAAACGCTGGTCGAGACAATTTTAGATAGCAGAGGTTTTTCTAAACCTCAACGTGATGCTATTACTCAAAACTTAATGACCGCACAAATTGCAGAGTGTCATTCACATGGTGTTTGGCGTTTATTAGAGCTCATCAAAAATCAAGACAAAGGGATGTTAAATCCTGCAGCCATTCCACAAATCACACAGAATAAAGGCGCAATCATTCGTTTAGATTGCCAAATGACAGCAGCACAATATGGTCATCAAATTGGTATTCCATTACTAATTGAACGTGCTAAAGAATTAGGAATTGCGTTATTAGCCATCAATCACTGTATTCATTTTTCGGCGCTTTGGGTGGAATTAGAAGAACTGGCAAAACATAACTTAGTCGGCTTAGCAATGACGACAAGCCATGCCTGGGTTGCACCGCATGGTGGCAATATACCGTTATTAGGCACGAATCCTTTAGCATTTGCATGGCCTCGCACCAATCCAAATCGCCCATATATCTTTGACTTTGCAACAAGTGCAACTGCACGCGGTGAAATTCAGTTGCATGCACGAAGCAATACTGACCTACCTGATGGTGTGGCGATCGATAGCAATGGAAACCCTACAAATGATCCGAATGAAGCATTAAAAGGCGCTATGCTGGCCTTTGGTGGCCATAAGGGAACTGCAATTTCCACTATGATTGAACTGATGGCAGGACCATTGATCAATGACTTCACTAGCCAAGAATCACAAAAAGCGGCAAAAGATGGTGCCGCATTACCATATGGTGGTGAGATCATTATTGCGATTGACCCTGAAATCATTTTGGGTACAGATAGACCAAATGCGACGCAAAAAGCAGAAGATTTTCTTAATCAATTTAGCAAAGCTGGTGTTCGTCTTCCATCTGAACGTCGTTTTGATGCTCGCGATCAAAATCTCCAAAACAATACGCTAACAATTGATGATTCATTGATTGAAAATCTTAAAAACCTCATTAGGAATTAACTATGACGACTTCACATCAATCATTTAAATATGAAAACCTATGGCACACTTTGGTGGATGATAAAGTCTCTTTCCCCGTGCTCGAACAAAATGAAATTGCTGATGTTTGTATCATTGGCGGAGGTTTCACTGGATTATCCGCAGCCATTCATTTAGCCGAACGTGGTAAATCAGTTATTGTCTTAGAAGCTCAACACATTGCTTATGGTGGCAGTGGGCGAAATGTTGGTTTAGTGAATGCTGGCACTTGGAATAAACCTGATTTCATGGTGGATATGTTGGGCAAAGACATGGGTGAAAGATTGGTTTCTGCATTAGGTGATGCGCCAAGCTTAGTATTCTCTATCATTAACAAATATGGCATCGATGCACAGCAACAACAAGTTGGAACATTGCATATGGCTCACAGTGAAAAAGGTGTGCCTGATCTAAAAGATCGCTTAGAACAATTAACTCGTCGTGGCGCACCTGTTGAATTATTAACGGGAACCCGCATAGAAGAATATTCGGGCAGTAAAAAAATTCCTGCTGCATTATTAGATCACCGTGCTGGCACTGTTAATCCATTTGCTTATGCAACAGGTCTTGCTAAAACTGCAGCTAAATTAGGCGTAAAAATTTATGAAAACTCACCTGTAAGTTCTGTAAATTGCCATAAGCAAGGTGAATGGGTTGTTACCGCTTTAGGCCATGAAGTGCGTGCAGAAAAAGTGATTATTGCCACAAATGCATACGCAGAAGGTGAACTCTCAGAATATCGCCAAGCCATTTATAGTGGCTATTATTATCAAGTGGCTTCTGCTCCACTTGTTGGTGATGCTGGTGCGTCGGTACTGCCCCACAAACAAGGCTCATGGGATACACGTTTAGTATTAAGTAGCATACGCTTAGATAAAAATGGTCGCTTAGTACTCGGTAGTATGGGAAAGGCAATCAATAAACCTGCTTGGTATCTCAAAACTTGGGCAGATCGTATTCAACAGCATTATTTTCCACAGCTAAACTCTCAGATTAATTGGGAATATAGTTGGTGTGGCCGCATTGGATTTACAGATAACCATACACCTAAAATCTTTGAACCCGCACAAGGATTGGTCGCTGCAATTGGCTACAACGGTAGAGGTATCACAACAGGAACTTTAATTGGCAAATTGTTTGCAGATTATTTAATTGAAGAAGACAGCTCAGAGATCCCTCTGCCATTCTATTCTTCAGTGAATCAATCAAAGTGTAATTTCTCTCAAGCTAAATCATTATTTATTGAAACAGGTTTTACTTTATATCACTTAGGGCAGTGCCTTAAAGTTATTCGTTAACGATCTCTCCCTCTCAACACACACGTTTTCTCCTCAAAATGCGAGAGGGAGAGTCACTTTGCATCAGAGACTTAATTCATTTTGTTTGTTTAAATACTGCAAAATCCATTCCGTAATAATTTTAATTTTTGGCTCCGATGCATAACATTGCTGATAAGCCATATAGTAAGATCCTAATCCTGTTAGACGATGTGAAGATGCTGGAACCAACGTTCCATTCATCAAGTCTGTTTCGACTAAAACTTTCGGCACAAGTGCTATACCGCAACCTGTCTTTGCCGCACTAATACACGATGACCAACGCTCAAATAATAAAGAACGATAACCATCTGGATAAATTTGATTAAACCTTTCAAAAAACTGATCCCATGTATGCAAACGCGAGCGACATTCAATTAATCTTGTATTGAAGTAAATATCAATTTCCGCATTGTCTTTATTTTTTTCTAAAACTTCCGGATGGCACACAGGAATCATCTCTTCATCAAATAATTTGATTGTTTCCATTCCAGACCAACCGCCGTACCCATATAAGAATGAGATATCGACATCCATTTCGCCCGGATCATCCGGCAGCATTTGTTCATAAAATGATAATTGCACATTGCCATAGTGCGCAGTAAATCCTTTGAGCGCTTTTACGAGCCAAACAGCACACAACGAAGGATGCGATGCGATGCGAATCACATCTGCAAAAACACCATAAGACAACATCTCCTTAGAACTTTCTTCTATCTTGCGCAAAATCGTATTCACATTAGATAAATACTGCGTACCCGCAGGCGTTAGCTCTAATTTCTGTCGATTTCTAACAAACAATTGCACTTGTAAACTGCTTTCTAACAATGCAACTTGCTTACTGATCGCGCTCTGCGTTAAGTTCAGTTCAATCGCTGCCAATGTGAAACTTAAATGCTTTGCTGATACCTGAAAGCATTTCATCGTATGTGTTGTCGGTAAATATAAGCGACTCATTTTACAAACTCTCCTTTTTATATCCGTATTAATATACATATAATCACGAGCAATAAAATTTTTTCTCTGCTAAATCTAAATATAATCAAAAATAAAAAAGGCGGTCAAACCGCCTTTTAATACATTGATAATAAAAAACTATTTATGAATTCTAGTCCCTTTAGTACCTTTTAATGCATCTGCCATCATTTCAAGTTTTGTCACAATCCCAACGCCATTTGGACATGCCGCGATGTAATCCAACAATGATTCAACTTTTGGCAACATACTGCCTGCAGGAAACTGACCTTCTGCTTTATACTTTTCAGCATCCGCGACTGATAATTCAGACAACCATTCTTGATTTGGTTTGCCAAAATTCACAGCAATTTGTTCAACACCCGTTGGAATCAAATATACATCAGCTTGTAAATCTGCTGCCAATAATGAAGATACACGATCTTTATCAATCACTGACTCAATGCCTGTCACGGTATTATCAGCATTTCTCTGAACAGGAATGCCACCGCCACCGCATGCAATGACTAAAGCATCTGAATCCACCAAACTTTTAATAACATCTAATTCAACAATTGCTTTCGGTGATGGAGAGGCAACGACCCTTCTCCAGCCGCGACCAGAATCTTCAACAATGTCCCAGCCATCTTTAGTCGATTTTTCTTTAGCCACTGCTTCATCCATAAATACGCCAACAGGTTTATTTGGCGTTAAAAATGCAGGATCTTGTGGATCAACTTCAACTTGAGTCACAACCGATACTACAGGTTTATTGATGCCACGTTTCTTAAATTCATTACCAATTGCTGATTGTAATAAATAGCCAATTTCACCTTGTGTACTCGATACATGATGATCTAAAGGATATTGAGGGAGCTCAGTCGCTGCAGCATCTTGTATTAAATGAATCCCTACATGTGGGCCATTGCCATGGGTTAATACAACACGCCAGCCAGCTTCGACCAAATTAACTACATCAACCGCCAGTTTCTCAGCAACTTCACGCTGAGATTTCATATCAATATGATTATTGTCTTCAATTAATGCGTTACCGCCAATTGCTAAAACCATTACAGGCACTTTTTTTTGATCGGTCATAAAGTTTTCCTTTTCATAAAGTTGTAATGAAGCTCATTAACGCTAACAGTGTAATAGAGAATGCACCAATAATTACGTTATAAAAATAATTAAATGAATGATCTAAAATTAAAAAAAACTATTATTGAGCATTCTCTATAAACTTGATTCAACCTATTGATAACCTTTATAAGATAATGGTAAGCACGCAACAATAATACCTAAAACTGCAACGACGCTAATGTACCAAGCTGCACCGATTGGTGTAATGTCTAGCAACCAAATCGTTAATGCAGGCGTGATCGCACTAAATGCGGCATATGCTAAGTTATAAGAAAATGATAAACCTGAATAACGAATTTTTGCAGGAAATGCTCTTGTACCAATGATAGGTGTCAATGCGATTGAGCCTGTGAATAAACCGATTAATCCTGCCAATAAATAGATCGTTTCAGTGCTTGGATTCATCGTCAAAGCCATATAGAAGATGAAAGATGTAATGGCTAAACCGCCCCAGGCAATTAACGCTGTTAAACGAGTTTTTAAAATATCTTCCATCCAACCAAATAGCACACAACCTAACGTCAGCGTTAATGCCATGATAGAACCTGTAATGCGTGCATCAATGGATGATAATTTATACATGCCCCCCAATACTTTTACAGGTGTCATTAAGATAACAACCATTACTGTTGTAGATAATGTCCACGTCAAAAGTGTCACAATAATACAAGCCCATTTATGCTTTTTCATCACAGTGACAACGGGAATTTCTTTAGATAACTCTTTACGTTCAGCCATCTCTTGGAAAATTGGTGTTTCAGATAAATAACGACGCAAATACACAGAAATAACACCAAATAAACCGCCTGCAATAAATGGGATTCTCCATGCATAAGCTAAAATTTCTTCAGGAGTAAATGTTAAGTCGATCAAAATAGAAACTAAGAAACCTAATAAAATACCGCCTGTGATGCCGCTTGTTAAAACACCGATACCTAAACCATAACGATTGCGTGGTGTGTGTTCTGCAATAAATACCCAAGCACCTGGCATTTCACCACCAATTGCTGCGCCTTGGAACATGCGCATAATGATCAATAAAACAGGAGCAAGTAAACCAAGTGTTTCATATGTTGGCATCACACCTATGACGAATGTTGGTAATGCCATCATCGCAACACTCAAGGTAAACATTTTTTTACGGCCTAAAGTATCACCAAAGTGCGCCATAATAATGCCACCAATCGGACGTGCAATATAACCTGCAGCAAAGCCACCCCAAGCATAAATATCACCCCAAACAGTTCCCATCAGATCTGCTGGTAAAAACAGTTTTTTAACGACGGTTTCAATATAAAGAGCATAAATAACAAAATCATAAAACTCTAAAGTCCCACCTAAAGATGAGAGACCTAATGTTTTATAATCTTCTTTGTTTAACGGGCGTGCGGAGGGAGAATAATTATCCGATTGAGATATGGTTGCAGACATAAAAACGTTCCTAAGCTTAAATTTAATTTAAATGAACAACAATCATAGCCACAGCTCTTTTAAAATTTCAATCCTTTCAAGAAAATATTTATTAACATCAACTGACTCTAAATTATCACCAAGCATTATTGGTGTATTTCGGGGTTATTTTTCAGCTCACTATTAACAAAAATTAATGTATTAAATGTTTAATATAAATCAATAGATTAAGATTTAAATTTGCATTAAATTGAAAATTAACTACCGAAAATTTGTGTTTTATCAAAAAATATGGTTTATATAGCTGGTTTATTTAGCTACAAACTAACTACATATTTATAAATCAAAGGGGATATTTATGTATAAAGTGATTCAAATGGCATTTGCATTTATAGGAATAATTGTTGGCGCTGGTTTTGCGTCTGGACAAGAAATACTTCAGTACTTCACGAGCTTTGGCATGTGGGGAACAGCTGGTGCAGTCGTGGCAACAGGATTATTTGCCTACATGGGCATGATGTTGATGATGATGGGCAGTCGCTTAAAAGCACAATCACATGATGAAGCAATTTATAAACTCAGCGGTAAATTTATGGGTATTGCAATCGACTATATCATTATTTTAACGCTCTTTGGCGTAGGTATTGTAATGGTTGCGGGTGCAGGTAGCATGCTTCATCAACAATATGCTTTACCAAATTGGGTGGGCAGCTTAATCATGACAGTATTGGTAACCGCAACTGTGTTATTGCCAATTAATCGCGTTATTGCTTTAATTGCGGCGATCACACCAACATTAATCATCGCATTAGCAATTATCTGTGCTTACAGCTTATTATCAGCTCAGACAACACTTGCAGAATTAGAGCCAATTGCACAATCAGTGCCAAGCTCTTTACCAAACTGGTTTGTTTCAACCATTAACTATGTTTCATTTAACGTAGCTGTCGGCGCGGGTATGGCATTAGTAATGGGCGGTAGTGAAAAAAATGAAAATATTGCGAAATGGGGTGGTTTATTAGGTGGATTAGGCATTGGCGTATTGATCATCATCGCGCACTTTGCAATTTTCTATAAAATTGATGACGTTAAAGATGTTGGCTTACCTTTATTAAAAATCATCCAAGATATCTCACCAACATTAGGCATATTAATGACATTTGTATTGTTCGGTATGATTTATAACACAGGCGTTGCTATGTACTACGCATTTGTTGCACGCTTTACAGTAATGCAAACTAAACGCTCATACATCTTTGCAGTTGTAACTGGCATTATTGGTTTCTTAATCAGTTTTGCAGGCTTTACGAGTTTAGTTGCTTACTTATATCCATTAATTGGCTATTTAGGTTTATTATTGATCGCTATTTTAATCATCTCACCTTTTAAAATTAAAAAAGATCAAAAAGAAGCTCTTCTTACTGAAGAAGCAGAAGTTATTGCTACACCAACTGTATAAATTCTTCATGCAATAAAAAAAGCTTTGGCGATTGCCAAAGCTTTTTTTATTACTCATCAATTTCAACTCATAGAGTCTTTTAAAAATCGCATATTATCTGTAATTACAGAATCGACACCGATTGAAAATAAATATTTAATATCTTCAGGTTCATTTGCAGTATAGACCATCACAAAAACGCCTAAACTATGGCAACGATGAACGATCTCAGCAGATAAAATTCTATAATTAGTAATGATACCAACACATTTTAATTCAGATAATGTATCAAAAAACTTCTCAATGTCATTTTCCCAATCATCTACCAAAAGAGCTCTTGGGATATGTGGTGCAGTATCCATTGCCCCTTTCAAAGCTTCCGGCTGAAAAGATGATAATAAAAATGGATATTTATCAGCATTAAATTCTAAGCGATTTTCTAAATAATTAGCGACTTCGACACCCGTTTCATACGCTTCACCATCATTTGGCTTTAGCTCAATGTCTAGCTGGAATTTATTCATCAATACAAAATCGACCAATTGCGCTAATCTGGCCAAAGGCTCGCCAGTGTAATGCATAGAGTGCCAACCGCCAGCATCTATTTTAGAAAGCTCATTCCAAGTGTATAAATTGGCTAAACCTTCACTATTGGTCGTTCGTGCTAAATGATCATCATGATGCAAAAACAGCTCTTTATCCTTCGATAACTTCACATCACATTCAAACATTGTATAACCATTTTTTGCACCCAGTCTAAATGCCGCCAAAGTGTTTTCAGGCGCTTCTTTGCCTGCTCCACGATGAGCAATCAAATTTGGGTATCTAAAATTTTCTGGCATTTTATACTCCTTTATTGATCGATGAATCTTTTTTGTGTTGTTGCATCAAACCATAAAATCTCTTCAAATTTTGGCACGACATAAAAACTCTGATGACGTTGATATTTGCTATCCGAATCACGAGAATCTTCTGTTCGAATCGTCAATGCAACATTTCCCAAATTGGTATATAGCAATTGTTCAGAACCCAAAGTTTCAGACAAAGACAATACAACATTCCAAGAGCGATCGTTTTCTTCAGCTAAGATTTCAAAGTGTTCAGGACGAATGCCCAATATCCACTCTTTTTTACCACTATTTTGAATGCCAGCAGGTATTGCAATATTTTTCAGCTCAACATCACCCAAATAGACCTTCTGATCTTTAATCTCTACATTCAATAAATTCATAGCAGGAGAACCCATGAAATTAGCTACGAACGTGGATGCTGGTGAATGAAATATTTCACTAGGTGTACCAAATTGTTCCACAACACCGCCATTCATAATGATGATTCTATCCGCCAATGTCATCGCTTCAGTTTGATCATGCGTCACATACAATGAAGTAATGCCAATTTGATTATGACGACGACGAATTTCTAAACGTGTTGATGTTCTTAATTTTGCATCCAAGTTTGACAGCGGCTCATCAAATAAAAATAATTTTGGTTTACGCACAATTGCACGCCCCATCGCCACACGTTGTCTTTGCCCACCAGATAATTGATTCGGTTTTTTATCCAAGTGTTGCTCGATGTCTAACATTTTAGCCGTATCTTGAATGCGTCTATCTATTTCATCTTTCGGCATTTTAGCGAGTTTCACACCATAAGCCATGTTCTCACGCACACTCATGTGAGGATATAAAGCATAGTTTTGAAAAACCATAGCAATATCACGCTGAGCAGGCTCAAGTTGAGTAACATCTTTATCACCAATCATAATCGTGCCACCAGAACTTTCTTCTAAACCTGCAATGACACGTAATAACGTCGACTTACCACAACCTGATGGACCCACAACAACAATAAACTCACCATCTTGAATATCAATATCAATCCCTTTAAGGATTAAAGGCCCTGGCTTTCTTTTTGAGCCATAATGCTTAGTAATATTTTTTAACTGAACTGTAGACATAATTTTCTAACTTCCTTTGTTTATTTCTCGCTGTCGATCAAGCCTTTTACCAACCATTTTTGCATCAATAAGATGACTAACATGGGTGGTATAAGCATCAACACAACTGTTGCCATTACGATATTCCAATCTACAGCGACATCACCATTCCCCATCAACTGTCTTAATCCAACAGATAACGGAAACATGTCTTCTTTGGTTGCCATCAAAAGTGGCCACAAATACTGATTCCAACCATAAATGAATTGAATCACAAATAACGATGCAACTGTCGGTATGGATAATGGCAATAAGATATCTTTAAAAAAACGTAATGCGCCTGCCCCATCAATCCTCGCTGCCTCTAAGAGCTCATCAGGTACTGTCTTAAAAAACTGGCGGAATAAAAATGTTGCTGTGGCAGAAGCAATTAACGGAATGGTTAAACCTGCATAGCTATTCAACATTTTTAAGTTTGCCACAACATCAAAGGTTGGAATAATACGAACTTCAACTGGCAACATCAAAGTAATGAAGATGATCCAAAATAGTAAAATTCTAAATGGAAATCTAAAATAGACGATTGCAAAAGCTGATAATAACGAAATCGCTATTTTTCCCAAGGCAATGATTAATGTCATAACCGTTGTTACCCATAGCATGCGTGCTGCCGAGATCGAAACACCATCACCGCCTGATAAAGCTTTAGAATAGTTTGCCCAAAATTGATCACCGGGCACTAAAGATAACGGAACATTCACAACTTCTTGAGCTGTTTGCGTTGAAGCGACAAATGCCAAATAGATCGGAAAACAAACCAACAATACTGAGATGATTAAAAAGAAATGGGATAAAAATTTTAACCCGGGACGATTCTCTATCATAATTATTGATTCCCCTTACGATCGATGAAACGGAATTGAACGATTGTCAACATAAGTACAAAGCCCATGAGAATTACAGATTGCGCCGCAGAGCCACCATAATCCATAGCCTTAAAGCCATCAAAATAAATGCGGTATACCAATGTTGATGTTGCTTTACCCGGCCCACCTTGCGTTAAAGCATCAATGATCGCAAATGTATCAAAGAAAACGTAAACCACGTTGATCACGCATAAAAAGAATGTTGTTGGCCACAATAAAGGAAATTGGATAGAAAAAAATCTACGCCAAGGGCCTGCTCCATCAATTGCAGCAGCTTCCATCAATGATTTAGGAATGGCTTGCAAACCTGCAAAGAAGAATAAAAAGTTATAAGAAATTTGCTTCCATATCGAAGCAATGATGACCAACCACATCGCTTGATCAGCGTCTAATTGATGGTTCCAAGTAATGCCTATCTTACTTAACCAATAAGAAACAATACCAAACGATGGTGCAAACATAAATGTCCACAATACACCGACAATAATTGGCGATACTGCATAAGGTAAAATTAATGCTGTGCGATAAAAAAGTGAGGCTCGAACGACTTTTTGCATAAAAAATGCTAAAAATAGCGATAAACTTAAGCCCAGCAACGTTACCCAAAATGAAAAATAAATCGTTACATAGACAGAGCCAACATAAGTTTTATCCGCAAACAGAGTGCGGAAATTTTCAAAGCCAACCCATTCACGAGACGTGCCAAAAATATCTTCTAACTGAAAACTTTGGACCAATGCTTGTCCTGCAGGCCAATAAAAGAAAATGGCGATAATGACTAATTGAGGCAGAATCAACAGCCATGGTAAAACACGATAATGCTTAAAATATAATTTCATAAAACTATAGCCTTTGCTTCGATACTAATAAAAAAAGAAGTGAAGAAATAGTTTCTCCACTTCTTCATCAAAGCTACTTATTCGCTCTCTCAAAACGTTTCAACAATGCATTACCACGCTCAACTGCGCTATCTAATGCAGCTTTTGGTTCTTTTTTACCTGTCCAAATTTGCTCTGTTTCTTCATCAACGATTGTACGAATTTGAAGCATATTGCCTAAACGTAAACCTTTTGTATTGTCAGTTGTATCTCTAATCATCTGTTCTACAGGAACATCAGCACCTGGGTTTTCATTATAGAAACCTGTTTTTTCAGTGATTTCAAATGCTTCTTTTGTAACGGGCAAATAACCCGTTCTCATGTGGCTTTGTGCTGCTCTTTCAGGCTCTGAAATGAATTCAAAGAATTTAGCAACGCCTTTATAGTTTTCTGCTGGTTTACCATTCAATACCCATAAACTTGCTCCACCGATGACTGTATTTTGTGGTGCGCCTTCTACATCGTCATAATATGGCAATGTTGTTTCTGCAAATTCAAATTGTGCATCACGCTTTAAGCCTGAATAAAAACCTGATGAACCCATGAAAATTGCACATTCACCTGATAAAAATGCAGGCTGAGATGCTACTGAACGGCCTTTGTAAACAAATAAACCATTCTTTGCCATGTCATTCAAGTTTTCAAAATGCTTAACGTGCAATGGTGTATTAAATTGTAATTCGACATCTAAACCGTCAAAACCATTATTTTTAGTCGCATATGGCACGTTATGCCATGCTGAAAAGCTTTCTAGCTGCGTCCATCCCATCCATGAAATAGTCATAGGGCATTTGCTACCCGCTGCTTTCAAAGCTTCTGTTGCTTCACGCAATTCTTTCCAAGTTTTTGGTGCTTTATCAGGATCTAAACCTGCTTTTTTAAATTCATCTTTGTTGTAATACATTACAGTTGTCGAGCTGTTGAATGGTAATGACAACAAATCGCCTTCAGGCGATGCATAGTAACTCGCAACTGCAGGGATATAATCATTAATATCAAAAGGAATATCATTCTCTTTCATAATTTCAGATACAGATTTTGTGATGCCTTTTGAGTGGATCATGGATGCTGTACCCACTTCAAAAACTTGTAGGATATCAGGGGCTTCACCAGAACGAATCGCCGCAACTCCTGCTGTCATAGATTGTTCATAGTCACCTTTAAAAACTGGAACAACTTTATAATCCGATTGGCTCGCATTAAATTCATTGGCTAAATCATTCACCCAATCATTCAACGCACCATTCATCGAATGCCACCATTGAATTTCAGTTTGTGCATACGTTGCTGTCATCAATGAACCAACGCCCAACATAGCTGCCAAAGCAATTTTATTTAATTTCATCTATGATTTACTCCATAAAATTTATATTTATTTAATACGTCCAACTGAAGATTTTACCCTCGGACTATTTTTACCACATATTTTTAAATTAAACACCCAATCAATGTAGTTAAAAAGTAAGCAAAATAAAAAACCCAATCCTATGATTGGGCTCATATATTATCTTGATCGACTATTGATTAACACGTTCAAATCGTTTTAATAACGCATTACCACGCTCTACAACATTATCCAAAGCTTGTTGTGGGGTTTGTTTACCTGTCCAAACCTGCTCTGCTTCTTCGTCCATGATTGTACGAATTTGTAACATATTACCTAAGCGAATGCCTTTAGTATTATCTGTTGCTTTGCGAATCATTTGCTCTACAGGAACATCGGCGCCAGGATTTTCATCATA
>CANRJX010000003.1 GCA_947631095.1 uncultured Wohlfahrtiimonas sp. | reverse complement strand
TCTGTTAATGTTTCATCAATAGCAGTAATAGTTGTATCTAAATCTTCATAAGTGTGTGCGCTTGATAAGAAACCAGCCTCAAATGCACTCGGAGCTAAGTAAATGCCGCGATCTAATAGTCCATGATAGAATTTTTTAAAGAAATCAATATCACTATTTAATGCATCTTTATAGGTGTTTACAGGTTTATCAGTAAAGAATAGCCCGAACATTCCACAAACATGATTAATGTATAAAGGGAAGTTATGTTTTTCAAAAACTTTTTTAATTCCATCCATTAAATAATTAGTTTTTGCTTCTAAATCTTCATAAAAACCATCTTCAGAAATTAGCTCTAATGTTGCAATGCCAGCTGCCATTGCAACAGGATTGCCTGATAATGTACCTGCTTGGTAAACTGCACCATTTGGTGATAAATGAGCCATAATTTCAGCTTTACCACCAAATGCACCAACTGGCATACCGCCGCCAATTACTTTACCAAATGTTGATAAGTCTGGTGTAATCTCATATAAACCTTGTGCGGAATGTTTATGAACTCTAAAGCCAGTCATAACTTCGTCCATAATAAATACAGAACCAGCTTCCGTACAGCAATCACGAATTGTTTGTAAGAACTCTTTTGATGGTGGAATGCAGTTCATATTACCTGCGATTGGCTCAACGATAACACAAGCGATTTCTGAACCATATTTAGCAAAAGCTTCTTTGAGTTCTTCAGGGTTATTGTATTCTAAAACAATTGTATGTTGAGTTAGGTCAGCAGGAACGCCAGGTGAAGATGGTTCTGCAAATGTTAATAGGCCTGAACCTGCTTTAACTAAAAGTGAATCAGAATGACCGTGATAACAGCCTTCAAATTTAATGATTTTATTGCGATTAGTATAACCACGTGCTAAACGGATTGCGCTCATGGTTGCTTCAGTACCAGAGCTCACCATACGTACGCTATCCATTGAAGGAATGATTTCTAATACTTTTTTAGCCAATACTGTTTCAGAAACAGTTGGTGCACCAAAGGATAAGCCATTTTTAGCTGTTTCAATGACTGCATTTAAAACTTTTGGGTGAGCATGGCCAACGATCATTGGGCCCCATGACCCAACAAAATCGATATATTTTTTATCATTTTCATCGTATACATAAGCGCCTTCACCTTTTTTAAAAAATATAGGAGCGCCACCAACTTGTTTAAAAGCTCTCACTGGAGAATTTACGCCGCCAGGAATATATTGTTGAGCTTCCGCATAAAGCGTTTCAAAACTGACCATTTATCAACCCTTAAAACTAAAATATAAAGTTAATATTCTATCAAAATTAATTAAGATTTAATTGTTAAATTAAAATGAAGTACAATATGGGAAATTATGTGTATTAATCTTAAAGATATTGGATGAAATTTATGTCAGAAGCGATGAAGAATCTTGTTGAAACAACCTTAGATGATATGAAAGGTGTGGATATCAAAGTATTCGATGTAAGCAAAATTGTAAATTATGCGGATTGGGTTGTGGTTGTAACGGGAACATCATCCACGCATTTGAAAGCAATGGCAGACAAATTGGAAGTAACAATGAAAGGTCAAGGTAACTTAGCGATCGGTACTGAAGGTATTGAAAGCGGTAACTGGGTACTTCAGGATTACGGAGATGTTGTGGTACATATCATGACAAAAGATGCTAGAGAATTTTACGAATTAGAGAAATTGTTTATTTAGTATGATTGTTCACTTAATTGCGATTGGCAGTAATATGCCAGCCTGGGTGAAAGACGGCTTTGATGAATATCAAAGCCGTTTGCGTAATGAAGTTCAGCTTAAAATGATTGAAATTCCAGCGCAAGCCCGTAAGAAAAATGCAGATATTAGTAAAATATTGAAGGAAGAAGGGCAAAAAATGTTGGCTGCTGTGCCTAAAGGTGCTCGTATAGTAGGGCTGGATGTTATAGGTAAAGCAGTAACAACGCCTGAATTAAGTCAAATGATGGCAGGTTGGTTACAAGGTGGTACGGATATCGCTTTGTTAATTGGTGGTCCTGAAGGGTTCTCGGATGAGGTCAAACAAAGCTTTCAGCAAAGTATTTCTTTATCAAAATTAACTTTGCCACATCCTATGGTTAGAATCTTAATCGCGGAGCAATTATTTCGTGGTTGGAGTATTTTGCATAATCATCCATATCACCGAGAGTGATGCTGTTTTCGCTTTTGATAAGCGCGAAAAAGATGATTGACCCATAAAATAGTGAAAGCAACCAAGTAATAGATTGCGATCGGATCTTTGACTTTTAACGCAATGTAGTAATGAAATGAAGCCAATATAGCGATTGGATAGACCAAATTGTGCAGCTTTTTCCAGTTTTTTTTCAGGTGTTTGATCGAGTATTGATTTGAGGTAATTGCTAGAGCAAATAATCCGATCAAAGCAATGCTACCTAATATTAAATACAGCCTGCTTGTGATTTCATTGAAAAATAGTGTGACATCTCCCGTGAGTTCAAATAATAAATAGCTGAGAACATGAGCGATTGCCCAAAAAAATGTGGTTAATCCTACGGTTCTTTTTAATCGATTGAGAATATTCCAATGTGATATTTGTACTATGGGCGATATTAAAAGGGTCGCCATTAAGAAATTTATGGTTGTGGTTCCTGTGAAATGTTGGATGTCTTTGGCAGGATCTGCCCCCAATTGATTCGTTAATGTTAAATATACTAGCCATAAGAGCGGAAGAATGCCTGCACTGATGGCTAGTATTTTTAATAGAATAATAGGATTAATTTTTTTCATGACTAGTAATATTTGTGAAGATTCATATTTTTATAAAGTTCAGCCACTTCAGGATAGCCATTGAAGAGTAATGTATCTTGTCGTTTTGCACCAAATAAACCCTCTGAACCTATAATTCTTTCAGATGCTTGAGACCAGCGAGGATGTGATACATTTGGATTCACATTGGCATAAAAACCATATTCGTTCGGAGCGCTAATATTCCAAGTGGTGGGTGGTTCGTTCTCAGTTAAGCGAATACTTACAATTGATTTTATACTCTTAAATCCATATTTCCATGGAACGACTAAGCGAATAGGTGCACCATTCTGTGGAAGCAGTTTATTGCCATATAGACCAACGGCCACAAAAGTTAGTGGATGCATTGCTTCATCCATTCTTAATCCTTCAATATAAGGAAATGAGAAGTTTCCTGAGAATTTTTTTCCTTGATTAGGAAATTGCTCAGGATCATACAGTGTTTGGAAAGCAACATACTTGGCATTACTGGTTGGATCAACCATTTTTAATAATTCAGATAGAGGAAAGCCTATCCAAGGAATGACCATAGACCATGCTTCAACACAGCGGAAACGATATATTCGTTCTTCTAAATCAAATTTATTAAAAATGTCATCTAAATCTAGCGTCATGGCTTTATTAACTTCACCATCTATTTCTACTTTCCATGGATCAGATTTAAAATTTTGACTTAATTTAGCAGGATCTGCTTTGTCCCATCCAAATTCATAAAAATTATTATATCCAACCACTTTGTTTTCAGGTGTTAATGGTAGGTCAGGGCGATATAATGTTGAATTTTCAAACTTTAGAGATGATGGGTTGTTTCTAGGCTTAGACGGCTGTTCATCAAACCATTCTTTTGCATATATTGGTGTGAGTGATGAAGTTATACCTGTAGCAGTTAGTATTCCAAGTTGTTTCAAAATCGTTCTTCTGTTCAAGAATAATTTTTCATCTGTAATTGAATTTTCTTTGATATTATTTTTAAATTTCATCATTGCAGCCTCTGCTAGAATTTACAATACTTATACTTGCATAACTTACGTAATAATAAAATTTTATTTATTAAATTAACATTATTTGAAATATAAAAAACCCCAAAAAGTATTTTGGGGTTTGCATTATTTTATTTGATTAGGTGTGTTAGCCTTTATAGCGACTCAATACAACTGTTGCATTTGTACCACCAAAACCAAAGCTGTTGCTCATAATATTGTTGATTTCGATATCTTCAATCTTATTACGAACAATAGGGAACGATTCTAATAATGGATCAACATTATCAATATGCTGACTTGCTTGAATAAAGTTATTTTCCATCATTAATAAAGAGTAGATAACTTCATTTACACCCGCGGCACCCAGTGCGTGACCAGTCTGTGATTTAGTTGATGTGATGTATGGGAATTTTTCACCAAATACGCGTTGAACTGCCATGATTTCAGGAATGTCGCCAGCAGGTGTAGAAGTACCATGCGCATTGATGTAATCAATAGGACCAGTGACAGTTGATAATGCTTGGCGCATACAACGTTCAGCACCTTCACCACTTGGTGCAACCATATCATAGCCATCAGAGGTAGCGCCGTAGCCAGTGATTTCAGCATAGATTTTCGCACCACGTTTTAATGCATGCTCTAATTCTTCAACAACAACAATACCGCCGCCGCCAGAGATTACAAAACCATCGCGATCACGATCATAAGGGCGGGATGCAACAGAAGGATTGTCATTATATTTGGTAGATAATGCACCCATCGCATCAAACATTGCACTCATGAATGGATGGAGTTCTTCACCGCCACCAGCAAAAATAACGTCTTGTTTACCAAGTTGTATTTGCTCTACAGCATTGCCAATACAGTGTGCTGATGTTGAGCAAGCTGAGCTGATTGAGTAGTTAACACCTTTAATCTTAAATGGTGTTGCCAAGCAAGCAGAAACAGTTGAACCCATGGTGCGCGTTACCATGTAAGGGCCCATTTTTTTAGTTGCGCCTGTATTTCTCATGCTATCGATAGCTTCGATTTGGTTACGAGTCGAAGCACCGCCAGAGCCAACAATCAATCCTGTACGTTCATTAGAAACTAATTCAGGTGGTAGCTTAGAGTCTTCAATCGCTTGTTCCATTGCTAAATATGCATAAGCCGCAGCATCGGCCATAAAGCGAAAAGTTTTACGATCAATGTGTTCAGCTGGGTTAATGTGAATAGCGCCGTGCACATGAGATCTAAAGCCATAATCAGCCATTTCTTGAGAAAATTCTATCCCAGATTTGCCTGTTTTTAATGACTCTAATACTTCTTCTTTGTTGTTTCCGATACTAGAAATAATCCCAAGACCAGTGATAACAACACGTTTCATAATGCTCTCCTAAACGTTAAAAATTATCTGTTGAGGTAAAAAGACCAACTTTTAGGTCTGAACCTGTGTAGATGATTTTGTCATCTACAGATAAAGTTGCATCTGCAATACCCATTGTCAATTTGCGCAAAATAACACGTTTCATGTGAATATGGTAGGTTACTTTTTTAGCGGTTGGTAAAACTTGACCTGAAAATTTTACTTCTCCCGAACCAAGAGCACGACCACGACCAAGGCCACCTTTCCAGCCTAAGTAGAAACCTACTAGCTGCCACATTGCATCTAAACCAAGGCAGCCAGGCATAACGTTGTCACCAATAAAATGACAGTCGAAAAACCATAAATCAGGATTGATATCCAATTCTGCAACAATCAGGCCTTTATTGTAATTACCGCCATCTTCTGTGATTTCAGTAATGCGATCGAGCATCAACATCGGAGGTACTGGTAATTGAGCATTGCCTTCACCGAATAGCTCGCCTCTTCCACACATTAGAAGTTCTTCTTTGGTATAACTTGATTGTTTTGTCACATCAATTCCTTTGAAAATTAATTAGTATTTGGTTAAAAATCCGACGATTATACTGTTTTATCTGTCGGATTGAAAATATTTTGATAAGTCTTGAATACATCATTTGCTGTAATTTGTTCAATTTTATTGTTATTTCCAAAATTTTGAGCCCTTAATGCAATCACTTTCTTTCCATAAGGTTGTGATTGTATTGGATCAGTTGGGCCAAATAAAGCAATTAATGGCGCATTGCTACTTGCAGCTATGTGTGAGGTGCCGGTGTCATTTCCGACAATTAAAGAAGCCCCTTTTAGCCATTCAGGTATTTCTAATAGTTCTGTTTTAGAGCACAAATTAATAAAACGCGGGTCGCTGTCAGCGATTTCTTTGCAAATATCAGATTCGCTTTGTGCGCCAATGATTAAGATATTTTGAATATCAGTTTTAAACAGTAATTGTCCTAGCTCAATAAATGATTCCACAGGCCAGCGCTTTTGTGGGTGCTGAGGGCTACAACCTGGTACAAAAACGGCAAATTTACTATTGCCTAAAAGAGCAGTTTTTTCCTTTGAGATTTTGTTGGAAATTGCCGTTGAAGCAATAATTTTTGGACATTCCGATTTTTGTTCAATACCGACAAATTTTAATGCTGCGTAATAGCGGTCAACCACATGGTTGTTGGTAATGTCGGAGTCGTTAATTGTATTGTCATAACACCAGTGTTTACCACGGCCGATAATTGTCGCTTTAGTAAATTTAAAGATTTTTGCGATGGATAAAATCAAGCGAGAACGGTCACTGTTTTGAAAATCAATGATGAGATCATAATTTTCTTTTTTTATAATATCCAACCATCGTTTGGTTGCTGAAAAACCTTGTTTACGGATTTTAAAGCTAATGAGTTGGTGAAAACGATGATCGTGAATAAACAGTTGATCCCAAGGTGGCAGGGTATTAAGATCAATTTTTGCATCTGGGAATCGATTTTTAATGTCATCAAAAGTTGTGCTTGCAAGTACGCAATCACCCATTGCGCTCCATTGAATGATCAAAATCCGCTTAAAATTATTTTTTTGCATATAAATCTTTTTCACCCTCAGGTCTAGATTTAAAACGACGATGTGCCCACAAATATTGTTCTGGTGCTTCTAATATCCAAGATTCAAATAATTGATTGAGTTGTTCGCAATCTTGAGTGGCGGAATCTGAAGGAAAATTTTCCAATGCAGGTAAAATTTTCACTCTGTATTGATTACCTTCACGGATACAATAATAAGGTAGAACCTTAGCTTTTCCCAGTTTGGCCATTTGTGAAGTTGCAGTGATCATTAAGGCTTTAATGCCAAAAAAATCTACAAATACATGGTCGCTGCCGCCATAGTTTTGATCAGGTGCGTACCAAAGAATTTTACCATTTCTAAGTAATTTGATCGTTTTACGAATTTCATTACGATTTACAGGCTCATTTTGAGATTGCATTGTTCGCATTTTGAATTGACGTTCTTCATAAGTGCGATTTTTATGCTGACGATACATGGCAACAAAAGGTGTTTTTAATGTTATTGCACGTGCGCCAAGCTCTAAATTACAAAAATGTACTGTTAATAAGAGTGCGCCATGACCTGATTCTTTCAAGGCTTCTAGGTTTTCTAAGCCTTCATATGTAAATAGTTCTTTAACTTGTTCTTCAGGCTTTAGCCAAGCAACTAAAGTTTCAAATATCCCCATGCCTAATGATTGAAAATTAGCTTTAACTAATTTTTTTTGTTCTGCAGAAGATAATTGAGGAAAACATAGTTCTATATTGCGCTCGATGATATGACGACGATTTTTTGCAATATAGTAAGAGATATTACCAATGCCTTTGCCTAAAGATAATAGAAAAGGCATGGGTAATTTAGCAATAAATTTGCCAACCCAAAAACCTAAGGCAATTGCATTGTCTTTAATCCAGTTGGGTTTATGGTATTGCATGCTTATTTTTTATCTTGTTCACACAAAGGTGGTACAAATTGTACAGCTGTATCCCAAGGTTGCTCGATCCAAGTATCTTGTGGGATATCGACAACGCTAAAATCAACTAGTGGCTTGCCTTGTGGCTTTGCACAAATTGTGACGAAGTAAGCTTTTGGATAAAGTTTACGAATTAATTTTGCAGTATTGCCAGAGTCAACTAGGTCATCAATAATAATGAAACCTTCGCCATCATTTGGAACATTACATTCTTTAATTAATTGCATTTCTGACTGGTTAAGATAGTCATGATAGCTCGCAATACATAAAGTATCGACGTAGCGAATGTTAAGTTCGCGTGCAACAATCGCAGCAGGTACTAAACCGCCACGACTCACAGCTATGATACCTTTCCACTCTTGACGTTCGATTAAATGTTGAGATAAAGCTTTCCCGTGAACTTGGAGCATATCCCAAGTAACTAAATATTTTTTCGACATTTTGGTTTCCAGTAGATAGGGTTCTGATATAAAATAGCCACTTATTATAGTTTTTTTTCTCTGATTACACCAGCCAAAACATTAATACATTTTGGCTGGTTATCTTTTTTTGAAGGTTTGATTGTGACTACTCCTAAAATTGGCTTTGTTTCTCTTGGCTGTCCAAAAGCGTTGGTGGACTCTGAATATATTTTGACTCAACTACGCACAGAAGGTTATGAGATCGTTCCAAAATACGATGATGCAGATTTAGTCGTAGTGAATACTTGTGGTTTTATTGATTCAGCGGTGCAAGAGAGTTTAGATGCGATTGGTGAAGCTTTAGATGAAAATGGCAAAGTGATTGTAACAGGATGTTTGGGGGCAAATGCAGATAAGATTTTAGAGAAATATCCTAATGTTCTTAGCGTAACAGGCCCACATGCTTTCCAAGATGTCATGACGGCTGTGCATACAAATTTACCTAAGCCACATGACCCATTTATGGATTTAGTACCGCCAGCAGGTATTAAGTTAACGCCTAAACATTATGCGTATTTGAAAATTGCAGAAGGCTGTAATCATGCTTGTACATTCTGTATTATTCCTTCAATGCGAGGGAAGCATCAATCTTACCCTGTCGAAAATGTATTGTCGCAAGCTAAAAAATTAGTTAATTCAGGCGTAAAAGAATTATTGGTTGTGGCACAAGATACAAGTGCATACGGTGTAGATGTTAAATATAAGTTGGGCATTGCGGATGGCAAACCAGTTAAAACACATATTCAAAATTTGTGTGAAGAGTTATCCAAATTAGATGTTTGGGTAAGATTGCATTATATCTACCCATATCCTCACGTGGATCATTTAATTCCGTTAATGGCTGAAGGGAAAATTTTGCCTTATATCGATGTGCCTATGCAGCATGCTTCCCCACGAATTTTGAAAGCGATGAAGCGTCCTGCAAACACAGAAAATATGCTCAATCGCATAAAAAAATGGCGTGAAATTTGTCCGGAAATCACAATTCGATCTACATTCATAGTTGGTTTCCCAGGTGAAACAGAAGAAGAATTTCAAATGTTGTTAGATTTTATTGCTGAGGCAAAATTGGATCGAGTTGGAGCGTTTATTTATTCACCGGTTGAAGGTGCTGCGGCTAATGATATAGCAGAGCCAGTTCCGCTAGAAATCCAACAAGATCGCTTAGATAGATTCATGGAATTGCAAGCAGGTATTTCTGCTGAAAAATTACAAGCTAAAGTTGGTAAAATATTTGATGTGTTAATCGATGAATTTGATGTTGAAGAAGGTGTAGCAATTGGTCGAACAACCGCTGATGCACCTGAAATTGATGGTTTGGTTTACATAGATGATGCAACACAAGATATCGTTGGTAAAATCGTGAAGGTAGAGATTGAAGAGGCGGATGTGTACGATTTGTATGGCCGATTAATCTAGTGAGCTTTTCATCTATTTAAGCTAGAATGGCACGATGGATATAAAAGGAAATCATAATAATGGTTAGTGAGATTTACAAAATACTTTACGTTGAAAATAGTGCAGAAAAAGTGACTCAGCTAAGACAAATTGTCAGAGCTAACAGTTTGGATAGCAAAATTACTTTTGACATTACAACAACAGATTCCGTTGAAGGCATACATGTTGCTGTAAATAAAGAAAATTGTAATCTCGTAATTTTACAAGACTCGCCCAAAGTGCCAGTTCTAAAAGAAGTCATTCAGGCAATTGGTATTAAATCCACGCCTGTTTTGGTTCTTGTGAATCAAGATCAATTTCTAGAAAAGCGCCAAACGATGATTGATGAAGGTGCTGTTGATGTCGGTATTCTTCAACAAGGAAATATATTGTTTAAACAAATTTCTCGTGCTGTTTTTGAGGTTAAAACTCAAATAAGATACCGAGAAGTTTTGGAAAAAAATGCAAAACTGATCGAGCTAACTGAGCAATTAGCTTCAACATCTGAAGATTTAATTGCTTATTTTGGCTCAGAAGATGGATTGTTTTTATATGCGAATGATGCATTTTTACGCTATTTTGGATACCAAAATTTTGATGAATTAGCAGCGACAACTGTATTGGAATATATTACAGCCGAGCAGTCCGCTCAATTTAAAAAAATGATGAAAATCGTTGGTAAAACAGGTAAAGAGCAGCAAGAAACCTTAGCTTTAAAACATCCAAATGGTGAAGTGGTTTCTGAAAATGTACACATTAAACAAGCATTATATGATGAGTCGCCATGCTTAGAATTATTTATCGCTAAAAATACCAATGATGGTGCTTCTACAGATGATAAACCTTTGGAGATAATGCAATTATCAGATCAAGCAAAGTTTTATGATCGCTTATCATTTATTGATAGTTTACCTAATTTTGTTGGCAGCTCTTCTTGGTTGATTAGCATTGTTTTGCAGGATTATTTTGAATTCCGTAAAAAATATGGTGTAAAAGCTTTAGAGCTGTATTTGTTCAGTTTAGCGCAACATTTAGAATCACAAATCAGTAATCTCCACTACGCACGTTATTCAGATGAAAGTATTGTGTTGTTAATGACAAACAGCGATATGACTAAAGTTGATCGTTTAGGTATGGCGATTACTTCTAGTGCCGAAGGTTTCATATATAAAGTTGGTAACATTGAGTTAAATGGTAAATTTACATTTGCTTATACCAATTTAGGGGATTCGGTTGAGAGCATTACTGACTCATGTAATCGCTTGGATGAATTAGCAGGCTTAATAGATACTCGAATTGTGATGTTAGCTGAAAAAAATGTATCTTCACATGTCGATAGCCCTATCATTAGTGATACTCAAATAGAGCATACAGTCGATGAAGAGTTTATGCCTTTATATAATGCTTTGAGTACGCAACAAATTAAGCAAATATATATTCCAATTGTAGATTTCTCCATGACAGGTGAAAAGAATTACATTGCATCGTTTAATCTTTATGATGCCAACGGTGGGTTGATTGTTTGGAATAAAAGTTTTACTTATACCGCCAGTAACTCTTTAATGCGTGATCTTGATATTTTTATGATTAAAAGTGGCGTTGCGAGTATTCGTGCCGCAAATGATGATAAAACAAAATTAATTCTTCCTTTATCGATGTATTATCTCAATCGTGTGGGTGAATTGGTCGAGTGGATTAAAGCAAATGCACATGATATTTTTTCTAAAGGTCAAATTCATCTAGGACTAGCTGAAGAAGTTGCTAATGAGCACTTTGAAGAGGCAAAAGTCTTTTTTAGCACATTAAAGCAAGAAGGCTATTCAGGAATTATCCATGATGTTGTGGATATTACGTTTACTCAAGTCACAGAACTCGATATTTCTTTAGTTGCATTATCTGAAAGTTGTATCGGTAGAATGAGTAGAGGTTTAACCAGTGAGGAGCTTATGAAGTTTCCAAAATTATTGGAAGCGATGTCTCAAAAAGGCGCTAAGATTTTAGCAACAGGTGTTAATTCACCTATGAGTATGACATTGGTTTGGGAATATAATATCCCATATGCATGCGGTAATATGATCGGAGCACCCTCATTGGCGTTAGACTTCGATTTTTCACAAATGATGATGTAAAGAGGCCTGCATGATTCGTAAATTAGTACTATTCGTATTTGTCATGATAATCGTTGGGTGCGGTTTTAAATTGCGTGGAACAATCCCATGGCCTTCTGAATACCAAAATGTGTATATGGAAGGTTATAACCCAACGGATAGAAATTCATTTTTTTATTCTGTTAAAAATTTCTTTCCTGAATCTGTCAATATTGTTAGTAATAGCAAAGATGCAGATGTAATCATTCAAATCTTATCAGAGACACAAACAACGCGTACGATCTCTGCGTTGGCTGCAAATAGAGATACTGAAGAAGTTGTAACATTAACGATTGTGGCTCAAGTTGTAGAAAAAAATGGTCAGCCAATTTTGCCAGCAACAACGTTAATGAGAGAGCGCGACTTTACCTACGATGAGTCTAACTTATTAGGTAAATCAACAGATGTACAAAATGTTACACGTCAATTGCGTCAAGATATTGCATCGATGTTTATGCGCCGTTTAGAAGCTGCGATTAGAATGCAGGAAGAGTTAAAAGAGCAATGATTGCATTAATACAAAGAGTGAATTGGTCTGAAGTTAAAGTTGCAGGTGAATCTATTGGCAAAATTAATCATGGGCTTTTGGCTTTAGTCGCAATAGAAAAAACTGATGATGAAGCATCTGTTAGAAAAATGATTGAAAAAATTGCTAACTATAGAGTTTTTTCTGATGAGAATGGAAAAATGAATTTATCTTTGTTGGATGTCAAAGGTGAACTGCTATTAGTTTCGCAATTCACATTATTGGCCAATACAGATAAAGGTCGAAGACCTTCATTTAGTGATAGCCCTGATCCTGCGATGAGCGAACAACTCTATCAATATGGTGTTGAATACGCTAAGACTTTAATCAATAAAGTTGAGCAAGGAAAATTTGCAGCTGATATGAAAGTTTCATTAGAAAATGATGGGCCTGTAACCTTTTGGTTGAAAGTGTAAATGATAGAGTCTGATAGAATTTTAATTAGTGGAGAAAAACAACGCGAAGAAGTTGTTGTTGACCGCGCAATCCGTCCTAAATATTTACAAGATTACACAGGGCAAGAAGCTTTGCGTAATCAGATGGAAATTTTTATTCAAGCGGCTAAAAAGCGTGGGGAAGCATTGGATCATGTTTTGTTGTTTGGCCCTCCAGGATTAGGGAAAACAACTTTGGCACATATTATTGCCAATGAATTAGAAGTTGGGTTAAAACAAACATCAGGCCCGGTTTTAGAAAGGGCAGGAGATCTTGCTGCTCTGTTAACTAATTTAGAGCCGAATGATGTACTGTTTATTGATGAAATTCATCGTTTAAGCCCAATGATTGAAGAAGTTCTTTATCCGGCGCTCGAAGATTATCAGCTTGATATTATGATTGGAGAAGGCCCTGCAGCTCGCTCAATTAAAATTGATTTACCACCTTTTACATTAATCGGAGCGACAACAAGAGCAGGATTATTAACATCTCCATTGCGTGATCGTTTCGGCATTATGTCCCGCTTGCAGTTTTATTCTAATGAAGAGTTGACATCAATTGTATTGCGCTCAGCAAACTTATTGAATGTTGAATTAACTCTGGAAGGCGCAACAGAAATTGGTAAGCGTTCAAGAGGAACGCCAAGAATTGCCAATCGATTATTGCGACGAGTTAGAGATGTTGCGGAGATACGTTCTAATGGTTTGATAGATGTTTCAATTGCCCAAGAAGCATTGAATATGTTGGAAATTGATGCGTCTGGTTTAGATGAACATGATCGTCGTTTATTGCAATTAATTGTTGAAAAATTCTCAGGTGGGCCAGTAGGATTAGATACGATTGCATCAGCATTGGGTGAAGATCGTGGCACATTAGAAGATGTGATTGAGCCGTATTTAATCCAAGAAGGATTTTTGATGCGAACCCCAAAAGGGCGTGTCGCTACTTCAAAATGTTGGCAATATTTGGGCTTAGCGCAAGAGGAAATATGAGTCGAGTCGGTGGATTGATTATAGGTTTGCAAGGAACTGAACTGACGTTGATTGAGCGTGAATGGTTAAAACATTCCCTAGTTGTTGGTGTGATTCTTTTTACACGTAATTATAAAAATAAAGATCAGCTCAAAATGTTGACGCAAACTATTCGTGAGATCAATGAAGATATTTTGATTTCAGTTGATCATGAGGGTGGTCGTGTTCAACGATTCAGAGAAGAATTTACACGTTTACCTGCAATGAATCAGCTAGAGCAAATGTATGAAGATAATCCTAAAGAGGCGCTTAAAAAATCGTATGATTATGGTTCATTGATTGCTTATGAATTAAAGTCTGTTGGTGTTGATTTTAGTTATGCACCAGTGTGTGACATCAATTATGGAAAAAATGAAGTCATAGGTGATCGGTCATTTCATTCCGAAGCAATTGCTGTCAGCTTATTAGTGCAAGCTTTTTATCAAGGATTGCGCTCACAAAATAGCATTGGTGTTGCAAAACATTTTCCTGGCCATGGATATGTAGAGATTGATACTCATCTTGGTGTAGCGCATGATTATCGCTCGGTTAAAGAAATATTAAACAATGATGTTTTGCCATTCAAAAATTTAATAGAAGAAGGCATAGAAGCGATCATGCCTGCTCATATTATTTATGATGATTTTGATGCTGAACATACTGCAGTTTCATCACCAAAATGGATGAAATATTTGCGTGATGATCTAGGATTTGATGGCTTAATCATCAGTGATGATTTAGATATGAAAGGCGCAGAGCACTTAGGTTCTATGGTTGAAAAAGCACAAAAATGTTTTGATGCAGGTGTCGATATTTTATTATGTTGCAATGATTTTAATGCCATTCAGTTATTGTTGGATCAATATAAAAACGCTGTCATTAGTGATGAAGTGATCCATCGATTAGAGTTTATTCAAACTAAATTATCTTAAAATCTTGTAAAAGATCGATTGGACAATGACGACCAAGATCAAATTGTAGCTTCCCACTTTGATCCCGATAAGCATAAGCATAATGTTCATCATAGTAATGCCAAATATAAATGATATCAGGTTGCTGATTGGTTGATAAATCTAATTGTTTAAATAGTTGATTATTGAGTTTAAAAGAGCCTAAATATTTAAGATCATAGGCTTTTAAACCATCTTCGTCGATCAACAAATCACCGTATTCATAGCGCATATATTTCACAATATTTCTTTCTTCTGCATCGCATAATCCAGTTGTGCCAAACCAATCAGCTTTTTCTATGATGTATTTTTCTGCTATATCATTGCGTTCAAAAATATCATCTGTAATGGTGCCATTCGGTAATGCATAAAAAAACTCAGATTTACAGTGACCAGAATAGACCATAGATTTATTACTGTGCGCCAAAGGAATTAATATATTGTGCATGCCTTGAATGAGTGAAAACTCATTGGGCTCAGATAGCCATAAAAAATGAACCGCAGTTACTTGAATAGCTCTATCTATCTCATACAATTGAGTCATGACTTCAATCGTTGAAAATTCAGATAAATCATGATTGATAATTTGTTCTTGTGCGGGTAATGATTGTAATTTTTCATAAGGTAGATTTTTGAGAAATCGGATGGTGGATTCAAATAGTTGACCATCTTTTTCATATATTTGTTGCAACATAACTCCCCCCTTTTATTATGTGATGGGAGTAAGTTTACCGATTGCACATAAATAATACTTTGACCTACGATCAGTTTTGAGCTGAATTTAATGAAATATTAATTGGAGCCATTAAGATTATTATCTGAAAGCAATAATGCTTTTTAGTATGATACAGCCTCATGTTTTGGAAGAAAGTTAGGGAAATAATATGACATATTTTATTGGTGCGCATGTGAGTGCTGCTGGTGGCGTAGATCAAGCACCGATGCGTGCAAAAGAGATTGGTGCGAATGCTTTTGCGCTTTTCACCAAAAATCAACGTCAATGGAAAGCAAAACCCTTAGAAACTAAAGTCATTGATAACTTTAAAAGAAAGTGTGCAGCTTTAGGATTTACGAATGACCAGATTTTACCGCACGATAGTTACTTAATTAACTTAGGTCATCCTGAAGCGGAAGGTTTAGAAAAATCACGTGAAGCATTTCTGGACGAAATGCAAAGATGTGAGCAATTAGGCATTAAATTGTTAAACTTTCACCCAGGTAGTCATCTTAATAAAATTACAACTTCTGAATGCCTTACCAAAATTGCTGAATCCATCAATATTACTTTAGATCAAACAGAAGGTGTTGTTGCTGTTATTGAAAATACAGCAGGGCAAGGTTCAAATTTAGGTTTTGAATTCGAGCATTTAGCTGAAATTATTGATCAAGTTGAAGATAAAAGTCGTGTTGGCGTTTGTATTGATACATGTCACACATTTGTTGCAGGATATGATTTGCGTACACAGGAAGATTGTGAGCGTACATTTAAACAATTTGAAGAGATAGTTGGTTACCAATATTTGCGAGCGATGCATTTGAATGATGCTAAAACTGATTTTGCAAGTAAGGTTGATCGTCATGATAGTTTGGGGCAAGGAAAGATCGGATTGGAAGCATTTAAGTTTATTATGCAAAATCCACAATTTGAAAATATTCCTTTAATTTTAGAAACCACTAATCCTGACATTTGGGCAGATGAAATTGGTTTGTTGCGTAGTTTTACTCATGAATAATCCATTACCACTCATCATTAAAAATGATTTACAGCCTGATCTTTTAAATAATTTTATGATTCAAGCTGAACCTTATGAATTACCATCTTTTGTATGGGATGAAGACGGTCTATTTTGGCAAGATGGCGCAAATCAAAAGTTAAAAGTCGATTTTGCATCTGAAAAGCAATTATGGCGATTTTCAAAGTTGAATAAAGCACAAGAACCATTATTACGCGCATTAAAGTGGAAAAATGGTGAAGCTCAATCTGTTTGGGATTTAACGGCGGGTTTGGGAAGGGATGGTGGGCTTTTGGCTTATTCAGGTTTTCAGGTAACATTTTTTGAACGTAATCCTACGTTGCAAATTTTATTGTCTGAATCAATTCATTCATTACAATCAGAATTACCGGAAATGGCTCAGCGAATTGTATTGAATAAAATGAGTTCTATCGATTATTTGCAAAATGTACTGAAAGATAATGATATAAAATTGCCTGATAATTGCTATATGGATCCGATGTATCCTCATCGAAAAAAATCTGCATTGGTTAAATTAGATTTACGAATGGTCAGAGATTTAGTGGGGGATGATCCTGACAGCGCAGAGCTTTTGTCTTTGGCTTTAAAGCTATTAAAAGCAGGAAGAGGAATGAAACGAGTTGTTGTCAAAAGACCTGCTAAATCAGAGTTTTTAGGTGATTTTAAGCCAAGTTATAGCATAGAGGCACCCAATACAAGATTGGATGTCTATATTCCATAAATTATTTATTGGCAAAAGTACCACGTAATTTTACAGATGCAGAGCTACCGCTGATATTGCAGTAATAAAAGCCAGGTTTTGAACTAGGGGAATGTATATTTTTTACAATGATTGCTTTCTCTTGAGTTGCCTTTTTTTGTAGCTCTGCTAATGCTTTTATTGCAGCAAATTGGCAAGCTTTTTTCTTGCCATAAGATAAGCTTTCTGAGCCTTCTGCAATTGTACTTTTTTCATAGTTATTTGCTTTTCCAAACCAAAGATGTGGGCGGCTTTTTAAAACAGCTCGACCTTCTTTCATTTTTTTTGCTTCGTATAGAGAAAATTGTTGCGCAGGTGCAATTAAAATTAAACATGAAAATAATAAACTAATGCTCACTAGGATTTTTTTTCTCATGGGTATCCTTATTGGTTTTATATCGTTTTAGTAGCGAGAATTGTACTATATATCTAGAAATGATGACAGGAAGCACGAAAAATATATAATGGCTCTAGTTATTTGTTTTAGAGGTGAAAATGAGAGAAATTCGCGGTGCTATCTTTGATGTAGATGGACTGTTATTTAATACTGAGCAAATGTATTGTGATATTTGTATTGAACTTGCGCCTAAATATGGCATTGAAAACTATAATGAAGATTATTATAAAAAATATTTAGGTACGACCAACGTTGTATTATTCGAGAGATATCATGAAGATTTTCCTTTTCTCACTCGATCAGATGTTGATAATTTTATCAAAGAAGCTCAAAAAATTGCTGAAGGTTATATCGAAGAGGGAAATATTGAAGCGAAAGCAGGTGTTCAAGAAATTTTGACTTTTTTGAGCGAGAATAATATTCCTTGTGTCATTGCATCCAATAATCAAACGCGTTATATAGAAACGATGTTGAAACACCATAATATTCGTGACTATTTTGAAAAAATTTATTCATTTGATGATGTCGAAAATTCCAAGCCTCATCCTGAGATTGTGCATAAAGCATCGGACTATTTGAAAATAGATAGAAATCAGTTGGTAATGTTTGAAGATTCTTTCAATGGTGTTAATGCGGCATTGGCAGCGAAAGTTCCTGTAATTATGGTGCCAGATATGATGGCGCCTACAGAAGAGCTTCGCATTCAGCTCTTGCAAGAATGCGAAACACTGAGTCATGCTAAAGCTTATTTAAGCAGTACCCACTTGTTCTGATAGATTATTAATTTTCACACCAGAACTTTCAAAAAGCTCATTCCATAAAGATTCTTTTTCAGAACGTGAAAATAGAAATTGCTTATCAAATGGAATGGGCATCCAAATATTATTTTTAAGCTCATTATTGAATTGATCTGTACTCCAAACTGAATAACTATCTACAATCGAATGAGAAATTTCAGGATAAGATTCAATGATGGTACTTAAAATTTCAGCGGATGTTGTAATGTCTATGCCAGGCACAATTTCTACTGCTTCATTCCATTTTTGAATATGTTCATGTAGGACAAACAATTCTTTTAAACGAATGGGCCCACCTGAAATAAAATTCAACTTATCAAAATCTTTAGGGTCAATATCGACATCATATTGCTCTTTAAGCTCATAGTGAGATAAAAAATTTTGCTGGTTAATAATGATACCTAAGACAAATTGATCAGTATGCTCCACAATAAAAATTACTGAACGATGAAAAATTTCATCATCAATATGAGGCATACTGATTAAAAATTTACCGCGATAACTAATTGACATTGTTCTTGTTTTTCCACTCTTCTATCAATACTGTAATTAAATCTCGACCCACAGGAATGCCTGTTGAATTCTCTATTTGACGAATGCCTGTTGGGCTAGTGACATTAATTTCTGTTAAATAACCACCGATCACATCTAGCCCGACAAAATATAACCCACGTTTTTTCAATTCAGGTGCAACGGCTTCACAAATTTCATATTCTCTAGGCGATAATGATTCTACGACTGCAGTACCACCGACAGCCAAGTTTGCTCTCGTTTCACCTTCAGCAGGGATTCTATTCATAGAGTATGGTACAGGTTCACCATTGATGAGCAAAATACGCTTATCACCTTGTTTGATCTCAGGAATATAGCGTTGGATCATCACAGTTGTTTTTTGATGTTCTGTCAATGTTTCCATGATGACATTAAGGTTAGGATCATTTTCTTGGATTCTAAAAATTGCACTACCACCCATGCCATCTAAAGGTTTAATGATTGTGTCATGATGTTTTGCAATAAAGTTTTTCAGATGTTTATATTGGCTGGTGATCAGAGTTGGTGGACATAATTCAGGAAACCAAGCGGTATATAATTTTTCATTACAATCACGCAATGAACGAGGACTATTGCAAATTAACGCTCCCTGTTTTTCCGCTATTTCTAATAGATATGTTACATAAATGTAATGCATATCAAATGGAGGATCTTTACGTTGCAGGATAATATCATTTTTAGTGAATGTCACAACCTCAGCTTCTTTTAGCTGATACCAATCATTTTTAGTCAGATCAATAGTGACTGCTTGCACAGTTGCTTTAGCAAGAGTTTCATCGATAAATATTGCTGAAGGTTCTACATAGTAGCATTCATCCACCAAATCCTGTGCAGCCATCATCATGGATAATGTACTGTCTTTATGGATGTTGAGGCTATGCAACGGATCCATAATGAAAAATATGCGAGGCTGTGTCATGGTAATTTCCTAAAAATATTTTTATTAAGAGAATAATGACACTAATTATGGGGGTGTTGCAAAAAATAACAAGGCTTATGCCCAATCTCCTAAGTGAGAATGCAAGCTACTTAATACAGATAATGCAGCTGTTTCAGTGCGTAGAATTCTATTTCCTAATGAAACAGGATGACAATTATTATGGTTCGATAAGAATAATAATTCAGATTCGCTGAATCCACCCTCAGGGCCAATGATGATCCCAAATTCTATTTGATCGCCGGGTTGCTCATTGATCCATTGACCCAGCGTTTTCTCAGCTTTTGGTGATAGGATCAAATATGGGCGATTTTGCAAAACTTCTGCAATATTTTTGAGAGAAGCAAAATCAGTTAAAGTTGGGATGATATTTAGACCACATTGCTCGCAAGCACTTTCTAGAATACCTTGCCAATGAGCCAATTTTTTATCTTGTTTATCATTACCTGTTAGCTTGAAACTGCTATGTTCGCTAGTAAATGGTGTGAGTTTTGAGATGCCTAATTCAGTGGCTTTTTGAAAAACAAAATCCATTTTATCGAATTTAGCAAAACTTTGAATCAAATGAATATCAAGTTTTGATGTTCGATTGTTTTCATTAAAATGAATCAATTCAACATTAAGTGAGCGTTTGTTAACAGCAGTAATAATTCCTTGAAATTCACCACCTTTGCCATTAAAAACGGTTAATGAATCATTTTCTTTTTTACGCATCACACGAATAATGTGGTTGAACTGAGGATCAGTCAATTCGATCGTTGTATTGAGAGAAAGAGCTTGTGTAGTATAAATACGCATGATTTAAAGATATCTATCAGGTTCGCCCTCAGGCGCAGTTTTGAAACGCTTATAAGTCCAAAGATATTGTTCAGGCGCTTTACGAATTTCTTTTTCAATTGCTAGATTCAAAGTTGTAATGGATTCTAAAGTATCATCACTTTGTAATGCATCATCAATTTTAATCAATTCGATCGTAAAATTTCCTGACTTTAAGTTTCTTTTGGAGGCCACGATATAAGCTGGAATTTTAAATTTATTAGCAAGACGTGATACTAACGCAATAGTATTAGTTTGGATGCCAAAAAATGGTGCGAAAACACCTTCGCCTTGACCGGGATCTTGGTCAGGTAAAATTCCGACACTTCTACCATTACGCATTGCTTTCATCATATCGCGAATGCCTTGAGTGGTTGTAGAGACTAATACAGCTCCATTCTTTGATCTGCCATCAACGATTAAAGGATCGATATATAAGCGACTAGGGCGATAAAGAGTTGCCAAAGGGTATAAGGAAGATGCATATAAACCACTTAATTCCCATGAGCCAAAATGAGGTGTGATAAAAATCATTTGCTCAAATTGCTTTTGATCTTCTATGAAATCGGTAGGTAAGTCTATTTTTTCAACAGATTGCAGAATTTTTTCATATGAATTAAGCCACATAAAGCTTAGTTCAAACATTGTTGCTAGATTATGTTTTAAAGTTTTATGCAGTAGCTTTTTTTGTTCATTTTTGGATAATTCAGGAAAGGCTAAAGCAATATTTTTTTCAGCAATATCTCTTGTTTGATTCGGTAAATAAATTGCAAACAATGCGATAAAGTTTGAGAGTCGATACAAGTTTTTTAAAGAGAATCGAGCAAAAAAGCGCAATAATGCGACGATAACTTTTGCTCTGATTCTACGACGTAAAGGTATCGATTGATTCATTATTATTGATCAGCATTTTGACGAGCAATGTCAGAGATTGAAAAATCTTCATCATCGTCATCATTATAAGATTGCGTTGGGACATCAATACCAGCTTTTCTAAGCTGATTATTTCTATACTGCATGACTGATTCACGTTGGAATGTATAGTTATCAAGCGAGATTTTTTTCGATAACTTATCAGCCGCTAATAATTCAGAGCGCGCATTGACGGTATCCAATACAGCCAATCCTAACTCAGTTTTGAAGTCCATGACATAACCACGAGGATTTGTGACAAACACATCAACCCCTAATCCTATTTGGTCACGCATTGTGCGTGGTGGCAGGAGTGGTAACAAGAAATAACTAGATTCTTCCCAACCATAGTAAGCGAGTGTCATACCAAAGTCTGAGGCTTGATATTCAGGTAGTTTGAATGTGCTTGTTAAATCAATTAAACCACCCAGACCAAATGTGCTGTTGAATACAAATCTGTGTGTTGATTCTAAGAAGGCGACAATACGACCTTGCAGAAGATTATTGACCATGTTTCGTGGTTCAGTAATATTAACAAATGCATTTGTGACGCCTTCACGTACAATCGCAGGTGTTGCCGCACGATAGCCTGTAGCAACAGGTTTCAATAAAACTTCATCCACTGTTGTATTGAATGCATAAATTTTACGATTATAGTTTTCGTAAGGGTCAGCGGGATTATTTCCAGCACAGCCTACCAATACGATAGCACCCAAAAGTAGTGAAGTTAATCTAATCATGTTAGAAAAATCCTGAATTTTATTGTTAAAAAACGAACTAGTATTTTAACCCAGTTCCTCTATTCATTAAATAGTTAGCAAAATAAAACAATCCAAGCAAGAGAGTGCTTAATAGTGCTAAAGTCCAACCAATACTAATATCTGAAGTGCCAAGCATACTGTATCTAAAGCCATTAACCATATATAAAATAGGATTAAAATAAGATAGCTTTTCCCAGAATGCTGGCAATAAACTGACTGAGTAGAAAATTCCGCCTAAATAGGTTAATGGAGTTAATACAAAGGTTGGGATAATCGAAATATCATCAAATGAGTTCGCATAAATTGCATTGATAAAACCCGCTAACGAAAATACGGCTGAAGTTAATAGGAATATTAATGTCATCAGAAAAAAGTTATGGATGGATATCGATGTAAAAAATAATGTAACAATGGTAACAATTACGCCCACAAAAACACCACGTGCGATACCACCTGCAATATAACCGGAAATAATCAGTAGATTAGATACAGGTGAAACTTGTAGCTCTTCTACATAATGTTGAAATTTTGCACCAAAAAATGATGAAACAACATTGGAGTAGCTATTATTAATCACTGTTAACATGATTAAACCAGGGGCAATATATTCCGGATAGCTCACGCCACCCATTTCGCCGATGCGAGATCCAATAATTTGCCCAAAGATAATAAAGTAAAGCGCAGTTGTGATGGCAGGAGGCAATAATGTTTGTGGCCAAATACGAACAAAACGTAGTATTTCTTTAATTAAAATAGTTTGGAAGGCGACCCAATTAACACTTTGACGACCCACTTCTATGATTCCTTATTACTTGTTAATTTGATGAACAATTCTTCTAAACGATTGGCTTTATTACGTAGCGTTTCAACCTGTAGATTATGAGTTTTTAAAATATCAAATACAGTTGTGACCGTATGTGGCTTCTCAATTTCTACTTCTAGCGTTACAGGATTAATTACAGTAAAAGTTAATCCTTCAACATTTTGAGGGGCTTCATTGAGCGGCTCACTCAAACTTAATACGAAAGATTCTGATTGTAATTGTCTCAATAAAGCATCCATTGAACTGTGTTGTACAATTTCGCCTTGATTAATGATTGCGATATTTTTACACAGCAACTCAGCTTCTTCTAAATAATGAGTGGTTAAAATGATCGTTGTACCACTTGCGTTGATTTGTTGCAATAGTTCCCAAGTTTGGCGTCTAATTTCAATGTCAACACCAGCCGTTGGTTCATCTAAAATTAGGAGTTTTGGTTCATGCATTAAAGCTCGTGCGATTAAAAGGCGACGTTTCATTCCTCCAGAAAGATTTCTGGCCATAACACGAGCTTTATCAGTCAAGTTTAGAAGTTGCAAATATTTAGCTGCACGTTCTTTGGCAACTTTTCTAGGCACACCAAAATAACCCGCTTGGTTGATGAGAATTTCTTCACACAGTTCAAACTGATTAAAGTTGAACTCTTGTGGTACTAATCCAACCATTGATTTTGCACTACGCATATCTGATTTATGGTCGTACCCAAAAATTTCAACATGACCTTTAGAGGCATCTAAAAGGCCAGTTACAATGCTGATTGTTGTTGATTTTCCTGCACCATTCGGCCCCAATAATGCAAAAAAATCTCCTTGCTCAACTTTTAAATTGATGCCTTTTAGAGCTTCTTTACCGTTATTGTATGTTTTGGCTAAATTACTGATTGAAAGTGCTGGAATCACATTAATCTCTGTCATATCTACGATTATTTGTTTTAGGTTTTGATGATGTTGAACGATTTTTTGTAGGTGTGACCATAGTCGCACTACCAAAGGTACGAGAACTTTGTTTCGCAACAGGTCTACTTTTCGTATCTTTATTTACTGAGGATCTTGTTGGTGCTTTTTTACCAAATTCAGATTGATCAAATTCAGGGCGAGTAGGTTTTACTTCGGTTTCAGTGCGTGGTTTTGCAGTGAAGTTATGAGTAAAACGCTTATTTGGTTTAGCTTTATAAGCAGCTTTTTTGTTTTCAGGCGGAGCATAGAAGTTTTCGATACGAAATTGCATGCCAGCATCTTCTAAAATCGCTTTAGTTTGATCAATATCTAGATCAATTGATTGGCCAGGGCGAAGTGATTTTGGCAATGTAAAGCTGCCATAACGAACACGAATCAAACGAGAAACTGTTAAGCCTTGAGATTCCCATAAACGACGAACTTCACGGTTTTTACCACCTTTTAAGATAACGTGGAACCAGATGTTAGCGCCTTCGCCACCTGAATATAAAATCTGATCAAATTTGGAGATGCCGTCTTCAAACTCGACGCCTTCAGTCATCGCTGTGACCATTTCTTCAGTCAGTGTGCCTAAAACACGAACAGCATATTCACGCTCAATTTCACTTGAAGGGTGCATCATTTTATTGGCAAATTCACCATCGTTTGTTAATAACAAAAGTCCCTGTGTATTAATGTCTAAACGACCAATTGAGATCCAGCGACCATTTTTAATCGGCGGTAAACTATTAAAGATAGTCGGGCGACCTTCAGGATCATTTCGAGAAGTCACTTCACCAACAGGCTTATAGTAAGCGATGATTCTGCGCACTAAAGGTGAATCATCTAATTTAACAGGTTTGCCATCCACTAAAATTTTTTCTGAGCCATCCACAGTTGTACCTAATGTGGCAACAGTACCATTGACAGAGATTCGACCTTCTCGAATCCAGTCTTCCATGGCGCGGCGAGAGCCTAAGCCCAAATTAGCCAATACTTTTTGTAAACGTTCGCTCATAAAATTAACCTAATAAAACTTACTATAAAAGGGCATCATTCTACTAGAAAATAGCAGTTAAGCATAACCTATTTATATTTCGTTGTTGATCAATGGTAATTTAATCGTAACGATAAGACCTTCATCTTCGGCATTTTTGAATGAGAGAGAGCCATTATGATTGGTGACAATAGCATTCGTGATTGTTAATCCTAATCCATAACCACCATCTTTTTTATTTCTTGCGCTATCGATTCTATAAAATGGCTTTGTTAGGAATGGAATATTTTCTTCAGGAACTCCACAGCCATAGTCTCTAACGGAAATGATAGCTTCATTTGTCTCATCATCTTTAGTTAAGCTAACTTTAATTTTTGTATATGGTTTTGTATGAAAGAGCGCGTTCCTGACAATGTTTTCAATGGCTCGTTCTAATTTTAGATAATCCCCTAAAACGATAAATTCTTGTTCAAAATTGACATCCATTTCTATGCCTTTATTTTGTTTAGAGAATTCAAATGAAGCATCATCAGTGATTGACTCTAATAAGGCGGTTAAATAGATTTTTTCTGAAAAAGCATCTAATTGCGGATAATTGCTTTGTAAAGGACGAAGATAATTGAGAATTTCATCAATCAGTTCATTGAGGCGAGTACCTTCGTTTTCTACTCGATCCAACAGCTCTTTATAGTCAAATTTATGGAATTGACGATCTTTTAATAAATTAATTGCGAGTTTTTGTCGTGCTAAGGGAGATCGTAATTCGTGTGCAATGTCTGAAATCATCTCTTGCTGACTTTTTTGTAATTTAGCAAGATTTTGTACCATCACATTAAAAGTTTGAGTGAGTTCTTGGATTTCAGGTGTTGCATTTTGATTAACTTCCATAGAAATTTCTTGTAAGTTACCTTTGCCCACTTGTTGTGCTGTTTTGATGAGTGCTTCAACGGGGGATAAAAATTTTCTAGCCCAAAAAAATGTAAAAAATAAAATAAAAATGAAAATCGGAAGGCTTCTTAGAATGAACCCTTCTGTAGATAAGCTGAAGTATAAGACAGAGTGGCTTGGATTTTTAATTTCTATTAGGTAAAGGTTGGTATCTTTACCTGTGAAATAGATTAATTGATTTTGTTTAATATTGCTCATTTCAAATAATTCTGTATGAGCTTTAAGAATGTTTTGATCAGCCGAAATAGCACCTAAAGAGTAAATTGATAAGTATTGTGAGTATTTATCAGCTAATTTTTCTATCGTTGATAATGGGTTGATAATGCTTGGTTCACTGCCTGCGATAATAATATCGGAGAGAGCGGGTAAGATCTCAGAATGATATATTTCTCTCCATTCATTATTGTATTTTTCAGTGAAATATATGTATGCCATTTGCCCAGAAAGCACGATAATTGTGTAGGCTAGGACAACAGAAAGCCACGCCCTAAAAAGAAAACTTTTTGAAAACTCTTTCAGCTTAAGGCGCATATTTTATACACTCAATTGATAGCCACGGCCTCTGACGCTTTTAATTTCTACATTTTGATCCATAATTTTTTTACGGATATTAGAAATATGTACATCTAAACTACGATTAAAGGGTGGTAGTTTTTTATGCATAGCTTGCATTGATATCGTATCCTTTGGCACAACAGCGCCAGGATTTTCTGCCAATACGACTAAAATTTCATATTCTATTCCCGTTAAATCAATTGGTTTTTGGTTGATGTAGAAAATTCTTTTTTGTTTATCCCAATAAATTTTATCTTTTTCAAAGCTTTCAGCAACTGGCGTTGAATGTTGGCTCGCTCGACGTAAAATTGCTTTTACTCTAGCCAGTAATTCACGAGGTTCAGGTGGTTTTGCAATATAATCATCTGCACCTAACTCAAGACCTAAAATTCGATCAATAGGTTCTGCTTTTGCAGTTAGCATAATCACTGGTAAATTTGGATGTAATTGACGAAGTTGTTTTAGGGTTTCGATCCCATCTAGTTCTGGCATCATTACATCAAGCAGACATACATCAAACGTAGATGTTTGTGCAATGACTAAAGCTTCATTTCCATTATGCGCTGTTGTAACTTTTAAACCTTCTCCCGCGAGATATGTGGATAAAAGCTCTGAAAATTCTATATCGTCATCAACAAGTAATAATTTTTTATTATTCACACGGTAATCCTATAAACTACAATAAAGTTGGGGAAAAGATCCGATCATCTGTACTGAACGATGTATAACTATACAATATTATTGTAAAGAATTTCACATAAAGTTGCTTATACTTATTCTATGGTACACTGCCGAGACATGAAAATGAAATCTAGTATAATACAAAAACAAACACAAACCATGGCATTGACTCAGTCAATGCAAAATTCTTTAAAGATTTTACAGTGTTCTCAATTAGAATTAGAGCAAGAAATATCTACATTTCTAGATGAAAATATGATGGTAGAACAAGATGTTAGTGCGGAAGATGAGTTCGATTTATCATCTTATGATTTGGAGGTTGGTAGTTTAAAAAATGATCAAGAAAATAATGAAATTATTGAAAATAAAGAAGAGTCTATAGACCTAGATCGAGATACTCCGATGGAAGTTTTGGAAGATTGGAGTAGTTACGAAGATAGTGGTAGTTCAGATTATGTGAGTTTAAACGGCTCGAATACAGATAATGATGGGCAGGATTTAAATACTTATGATGAATCTTTAGATGAACATTTATTAGAACAATTAAAATTATTAAGATTATCCCCAACTGATTTTTTAATTGGTGCTTTTTTAATAGATTCGTTGGATGATAATGGTTATTTTACGCAGTCACCTTCGGTCATTGTTGAGGCTTTAAAGAATCAATATCCTAATTTGGACATCGAAGAAGATGAAGTTTTGATGATGTTAAGTCATATTCAGCAATTTGATCCAATTGGCGTTGGTGCGACTTCGTTAGAAGAATCTTTAATTTTGCAAATTAAACATCTTGATCCCGCACCATATTGGCAAGAAGAAGCGATAGATTTATTGAGATATCATTCAAAATGGCTCATGCAACATGACTTGAAACGAATCGAAAAACACTATTATTTTCTCGAAGAAGAAGTGGTTGAAATGTTGGAAGGCTTTAAAAGGTTAAATCCTTATCCTGCGGTTAATTACAGCAAAGAGAAAGTAGAGGCGGTCAAGCCTGATGTACTCGTATTGCAAAAAGGTGATCAATTAACGGTCACGTTAAATGAAGAGCTTTTGCCAAAGCTTCGAATTAACCGAAAATATGCACGATTAGCGCAAAAAACAAAGATGGAAGGACGAGACTTAATGCGTTCTCAGCTCAATGAAGCTCGATTTTTTTTAAAAAGTATTGAAGATCGGTTTGATACATTACTCAAAGTTGCCACAGCTATTGTTAAATCTCAGCAAGAGTTCTTTATTCATGGAGAAAAGGCTATGAAAGGTTTAAGAATGCAAGATATTGCAACAATGCTTGAATTGAATGAATCAACAATTTCTCGTGCTGTTTCAGGAAAATATTTAATTTGTGCGCAAGGAACTTTTCCACTCAATTTCTTTTTTACCAATCAGATTTCTAGTGGCGATGATGATGCATCAGGTGTTGCAGTTAGGGCAGTTCTACAGGAAATTATTAATGCTGAAGACAAAAGAAAGCCCTTGAGTGATCAAAAGCTTCAAGAAGCATTGGCGACAAAAGGGCATGAATTGTCTCGGAGGACAGTGGCTAAGTATCGTGAAAATATGGGTATTCCAAGTTCATCACAACGTAAACAGTTGGTCTAAAGCTTGTTAAAAAATGACTAAGATTAAAATACCAAAAATAATTCTATAAATACCGAATGCCACAAATGTAAATTTTTCTAAGAATTTCAAGAATAGTTTGATTACGCATAGTGCCACCAAAAATGAGACGACAAAACCAATTGCTAAATTGAGTAAATTGCCTGTATGTAATATCTCTTTATGGTGTTTTAGAATGTCATATGCTGTCGTTGCTGCCATTACAGGAACGGCCAATAAAAAAGAAAATTCAGCACTGGCTTTTCTGTTGAGCCCTACAAGCATTGCACCAATGATGCTTGCACCTGCTCTCGACATGCCTGGAATTAAAGCAAAAGTTTGTGCAACACCAATGTATAAAGCTTGCTTATAGCTCACATTTTCTACATCTGTAATGTGAGTTTTTTTATCTTCTTTATAAAAATGCTCGACGATTAAAAATATTATACCGCCAGCAATAAACGCCCAAGCGACAATATCTGTGCTGAATATAGCTTTGATTTGTTTGGAGAAAATAAAGCCAATCACACCAATTGGTATGAATGCGAGTATAATTTTTGTCCATAAATTGATGTGTTTAAACGTAAATTTTGAAGGATAAACAAACACTAAAGCCAATATTGCTGCAAATTGAATAATGATCTCAAATGCTTTATTCACATTGTTTTGCTCTAAGCCTAAAAGATCACTGAGAACAATTAAATGTCCAGTAGATGAAACAGGAATAAACTCAGTAATGCCTTCAATGATGCCTAAATAGATTGCATCTAAAATATCCATGAAAAATCCTTATGTTTAAAACTCAATTATTTTTTTGATGTTAGTTTCTTTTCTTCGCCTTTTAGAATGCGTTGTATATTTGCTTTATGGCGAATGATTAATAAAATATCCATGATGATAACTGCAACAACCACAGAAGTTGATGCATCGAATAACCACAAGTAAATCGGTGCAATCACAGCAGCAGTCAATGCTGATAATGACGAAATTCGTGAAATGGCAAAAACGATGAGCCAAGTTCCGAATGCACATAAAGCTACCCAAAGATTCAAGCCGATAATACAACCTAATGCTGTTGCAACACCTTTACCGCCTTTGAATCCAAAAAATATGGGGAAGAGATGACCTAAGAATGCAGACAATGCCGTTAGTGCAATTAATAAAGATTCTTCAGGAAATGATAGTTTAACGATGACAACAGGAATTAAACCTTTGAGCAAATCACCGATCAATGTGATTGCAGCTGCTTTTTTTCCGCCAATGCGCATGACATTTGTCGCGCCAGGATTATTTGACCCAGTCGTACGAGGATCTTGTAACCCCATTATTTTACAAGTGATGATTGCAGCTGACAGTGAACCGATCAAATAGGATACTATTACAACGATCGGATAAGTAATCATAAGTACTGTGGATGACATATAAAAAAATCCTTTAAAAATATTCGGCTTATTCTAAGCGTTTTTTCTCAACATATTCAAAAAACTTCTGAACGCGTTCGAGTTTTTGAGTTTTAGCCATTTCAGGCAAACTATTGAGAAATTGTTTACCGTAGTTTTTAGTCACCAATCTTGGATCTGCGATGACTAATAAGCCATAATCATTTGGATCACGAATTAATCGGCCGATTCCTTGTTTAAGTGTGATGATTGATTTAGGTAACTGATAATTAATGAAAGCATTCATTCCTTTTTTGTTGATGAGATCAATTTTTGCTTGCTCAATTGGATCTCCAGGTGAGGAAAAAGGAAGTTTTTCAATGATTACGCATGATAATGCTTCACCACGGACATCAACGCCTTCCCAAAAGCTTGTTGTTCCTAAAAGAACGCCATTACCCGAATCTCTAAATTGATCAATCAATGTGATTTTTGGAGCATCACCTTGAATGAATAACGGATAGCTTAAAGATTTTTTCAAGATTTCGGCGGCTTCATTTAAAGCTCGATAGCTTGTGAAGAGAATGAATGTTCTGCCTTTTGCTTCTGTAATAACAGGCAGCATGGAGTGAATAAATTTTGAAATGTATGTTGGATGATTCGGCTCAGGCAGAGCGGGAGGATGGTAAAACAGTGCGTTGGTTTTATAGTTAAATGGGCTCTTTAAACACAAAGAGTTTTTATCAGATAAACCTAATGGTGCACAGAAATAAGCAAATTTACCGTTCACTGCAAGAGTTGCAGAAGTAAATACCCAGCCAGCTTTTAAGCCACGACTATTTTTTTGAAATATTTCAGAAATGTCTAAAGGAGTGGAAGCAATGATTAGGTGATGTACATATGTTTCAATCCAGACAACAGCGTTATCATCAGGATTTTCTTGAGATGTGACGGTAATTTTTGTCCATGATTCTTGAAATTCTTGAATGCGTTCAACAATTTGTGCCAATGTTTTTGAACGTACAAGCAAGGGTTTAATAACGATGACTAATTCTAAAAGTTGATCAGCTATTTCAGCCAGTTGATCGGCAATTTTTGGGTCTTGATAAAATTCTGATAATGCATAGCGTTTGGTGCCTTCAGGTAGCATTTTACGCAATTCAATCATGCCATCGATTACTTTCGTGGCGATGGCATCATGGCTAGAAAAGTCGCTTGCCTCTAGTGCGATTAAACGATTGAAGTCCTCTAACCAATCATAAAATGCTTTTGTGCCTACTTGTTCACTAAAGAAAAGCCCAGCAGTTTCAGCCAATTGATGGGCTTCATCAATGATAATACAATCAGCTTCTGGCAATAGCTCACCAAATCCTTCTTGTTTTAGGGATAGATCAGCACAAAAAAGATGGTGGTTGATGACGATGATGTCTGATTCCATTGCTTTTTTACGTGCTTTAAAAATGAAGCAATCTTCATAATCAGGACATTCGGTGTGTAAACAATTTTCTGTTGTTGATGTGACATGAGAAAATAATGTTGAATCTTGGAAGTTTTCTATTTTAGTAATGTCACCAATCGGATCTTGTTGTGCATAGCGCTCGATGCGATAAAAATCATCCACTTGTTTTTTGTTTTCAAAGCGACCGCGTTGGCGTAATGTTTTGATGCGATAGAGGCAAAGATAATTACTTCTACCTTTCAACAAAGCTGTGCTGACAGGTTTATATTTAAATATCTTTTTTAATAATGGTAAATCTTTATCGTAGAGCTGATCTTGAAGATGTTTGGTTCCTGTTGAAACAATCACTTTTTTGCCAGAGAGCAATGCAGGAATTAGATAAGCAAAAGTTTTTCCTGTACCTGTTCCCGCTTCAATAATAACAGTTTCATGTTCTTCAATTGCATGTTGAACAGCTTCTGCCATTTCAATTTGTGCTTCGCGTGGTGAGTAATGAGAAAGCGCTTGGTCAAGTTCGCCGTCTTCGGAAAATATGCTTCGAATATCTGTCATTATTTTAGTAACTATTTCAAGTCAGTATGGAAATGATTCATTATACGAGCTTTAATAGGAATTTCGAGGTCAATATTCAGATGGATATCGTATAATGCGCTTTTGCTCTAATGAATAATGCTCGCCATGATTGATGAATTTTTAAAAACAGTTGCAACATTAAGATCGCCAGAAGGTTGCCCTTGGGATCGCAAGCAGACTCATGAAAGTTTGATTCCTTTTTTAAATGAAGAGAGCGCTGAGGTTGTTGAAGCGATCATTCAAAAAGACAGCGATGAATTAAAAGATGAATTGGGCGACTTGTTATTACAGATTGTTTTACATGCACAAATTGCCAAAGAAGAAGGAAGATTTGATTTTAATGATGTTGTTAAAAGTGTGAATGACAAAATGATCAGGCGTCATCCTCATGTATTTGAAGGCATTGTTTATCAAGATGAAGCTGAACAAAAATCAGCTTGGCATGCAATAAAAGCAGAAGAAAAAGCTAGAAAAGGTGTAGTAGAAAGCCATTTAGATGGTGTAAAGGCATCTTTGTCAGGGTTGACCGTTGCTTATAATCTTCAAAAAAAAGCAGCTAAAGTAGGGTTTGATTGGGATGATGTCGCGCCAATTATTCATAAAATCGAAGAAGAGCTGGAAGAAGTAAAAGTGGAGCTTCATCATCAACAGCAAGAAAAACTACAGAAAGAGATTGGCGATCTATTGTTTGCGGTTGTCAATTTGGCAAGACATTGTGATATTTCACCTGAAACTGCAATTGCTGAAACGAATGTGAAATTTAAAAAACGTTTTCAATATGTTGAGAAACATTTGGATAAGCCAATGATTGAAGCAACATTAGAAGAGATGGATGTATTGTGGGAAGCGGCTAAAAAGGAAGATTAATCGTGTTGAGTGAAATGAAATATTTAACGGTCAGTGAGTTCAGTCAGCAACTTAAATTTCACATGGAAGATACATTCTTTCACTGTTTGGTTGAGGGTGAAATTTCTAATGTGATTAGAGCACAGTCAGGACATATTTATTTCAATCTTAAAGATGAATCCTCCGTTGTGCGATGTGTTGTTTGGCGAACGAATGCCGCCAGCTGTCAACAATTTATAGAGAATGGCGCAAAAGTAGAAACTCAAGGGAAATTATCACTCTATATGCCTAGAGGAGATTATCAGTTGGTAATTTCTCGCTTAGCCCCTTTGGGGAGAGGTAATCTCTATTTAGCGTTTGAGCAATTGCGTGAAAAGTTACAAAAAGAAGGGTTGTTTAATCTTGAACACAAAAAAAAGATTCCAAATTACCCAAATCGTATTGGTATTTTAACGTCACCGAATGCAGCAGCTTTGCAAGATGTACTCAAAGTATTGAAAGACCACCGCGCTGATATTCCTTATGAAATTTATCCATCTTTGGTGCAAGGCGAAGAAGCTGCAATTCAAATTGTTAAAGCGATTGAAAAAGCAAACCTAGAGCAAAATTGTGATGTGCTTTTAGTGGTTCGTGGTGGTGGAAGCATTGAGGATTTATGGTGTTTTAATGATGAGCGAGTTGTTCGGGCGATTTATGCATCGAATATTCCAATTATCACAGGAATAGGGCATGAAACAGATACGACCTTATCTGACTTTGTTTCTGATTTGAGAGCCCCAACACCGACAGCAGCTGCAAAATTATCCAGTGTTTCTAAGCAAGAGATCATGCAAACATTGGATCGTTATGAGTATCAGTTGATCCAAATTATTGAGCGATTAATGACACTAAAAAATAAACAGTTAGAAGATAGAATGACTAAGCTTTCTTATCTTCATCCTGCTCAAAAAATTAAAGAGAAAGTATCGTTCTTAGAAGTAAAAGAGCAACAATTAAAAGGTTTAATAAAACAGATTTATGAGAAAAAGATTGTTGAACTAAATCATTTAGAACAGCGTTTGAATGTTGATTTATTAACGCGCCAGCAAAAATATGTGAGCGAAAAGTTGGTGCAGATGAATTTTTTGTTAAATCAGCAAATGAATCGACGATTTGAACAAGTGCAAGCAGCTTTACAAAATAAAGCTCTATTGTTGGATGGGTTGAGCCCATTAAAAGTATTGGCAAGGGGTTACTCTGTAACACAGAAAGTATTTGAAGATGGAAAAACTATGGGTATTCAGCCAGATACTATTGAAGTGGGTGATCAAATCTCTACTCGAGTTAAAGATTCCGAGATTCATTCAACAGTGATAAGTATACGTAAGATATAAAAAAAACCGTACTCATTTCGGGGGAGAGTGATGAGTACGGTAATATAAAACTTATTGGATGAATATTAAACTAAAGGGTTACTGCACTTTTGTAATGTAATCAACATCAATTTCTACAGAATTCCAATCTTTATCTACTTCACCAACGATTTCTACTAAGTCTTCTGCATCAACAGTTAAGCCACGCCATTTATCTTTATCAATCTCAATTGTGATATTTCCAGTACCATCACTAAAAATGTACTTATCTTTGTGAGAATGTTTAATAATTTTGCCGCGCATTTTTACATAAGCATCATCACGTAAAGTGCTAGCCTCTTTCACAGTTGTGAGAGATTGGCTGACAGAAGGGCCTTTATAGCCACCATCTTGTACTGCTTGTTCGCCTTGAGGGCCTAAATATTGTGCTGAAGCCGTTGATATGCTTAATATTGCGAAAGTAGAAAGAGCAAGCTTTTTCATAAACACTCCTATATTTAAATATATTAATTTTGATGGAAGAAATGTTATCACTCTTACTTAAAGTTGAATAATGGCTTTTCCAAATTTTACTTGTCATTTACAAACTTTGACATTAGATTTTTGGTTTAATGATTCAAATAAAAAAGTCTTTGAAATTTATGTTTCAAAGACTTTTAAAATATATTTTTAAGCTTTATTTACAATGAATCACGTTCTTTTAAGTAATAATTTAATTTGTTTTGGCGTTCTTGAAGCTTTTCAGTTTTATTACGAATTTTTTTTGGTTTACCAGATAATTTAGCTTCTTCTAATTCATATTTTGCTTCTGCTACTTTTTTTTGTTGATTTAAGATTTTTTTATTCAAACTTTGCTTATATACATCATCATTAAATTCAAAGTCATTATTGTCTCCAGAATATGAATGGTTGCCACAATATTGTTGAACATTAGCAATCGCACGACGCAAGTTTTCTGCTCTATGAACATTATTGTATTGTTCCGCATAGCTTAATTGTTTACGCAAATTTTGTTCTTTCTTTCTACAGCCATAATCTGATTGGTAAGCAAAGCTAACGGAGCTTAAACTTAATGCTAATCCAGTTAAAACTAATAATATTTTTTTCATAATATATTCCTATAATTTATTGTCATAATGCGTACATTATAGGATATAAAAATACTTTTTTAAAGAACTGTTAATTTTGCGTAAAGTAATACAAGTGTTTTGCTGCCTGCTTGTTTGAAATTAACTGTCACTCTCGCATGATCCCCAACACCTTCAAAATTAGTAATGACACCTTCACCAAATACTGGGTGTTCAACCAGTTGGCCAAGAGCATAGCCTTTCATTGATTGATCTTGTGCAGTTGAATTTCCACCTGAACGAGCAGTTAATGGTTTTGATACAGCTATTTTTTGTCCTTGTATTTTTAGTAAATGAGAAGGGATATCTTTCAAAAAGCAAGAAGGTGTTAAATAGATTGTTTTACCATGAATCATTCGTGAAGTTGCTGTTGTAAGTGTTAACAGTTTTTTTGCCCTAGTAATGCCAACGTAAGCTAAGCGGCGTTCTTCTTCTAAGCGAGCAGGGTCATTCATTGAGCTTTCGCTAGGGAAAAGACCTTCATCCATGCCTACTAAGTAAACATGGTCAAATTCCAAACCTTTTGAGCTGTGCAAGGTCATTAATTGAATTTTATCATCATTGTCAGTATCTGCATTAACTGCAGAATCTAATGTGATTTGTCCTAAAAACTCTGATAAATAACCAAATGATGTTAAAGGTGTTGAATCAGGTTCATTATTATAATCTTCAACAAATTGACGGCTTGCAGAGATGAATTCATTTAAGTTTTCAATACGGTCTTCACCGCGTCCCATTGGCTCTTTTTTGTAATGAGCTTCTAGTTCTGCTTTATCAATCACATCTTGAATAAATTGGTCGAGTGTGACATCACCCATCGAGTCCAATAATCCTGTTATGAGCAATTTAAAACTCATCAAAGCATTGTGAGATCGTTTCGCTAAGCTTTGGCTTTCTAAAATATTATTCATAGCAGTCCACAATGAAACTTCTTCTAACATTGCTTCTAGTCTAATTTTTTCAATCGTTGCTGTACCAATTCCTTTTGCTGGAGTTGTGATTGCTCGTTCGAATGAAATATCATCATTGTGATTAACGATTAAACGTAAATAGCTGGTAATGTCTTTGATTTCGGCACGATCAAAGAAGCGCAATCCACCATAAATTCGGTAAGGAATATTGGCGCGCAATAATACTTCTTCAAAAATACGAGATTGAGCATTAGAGCGATATAAAATAGCTTGTTCGCGCTTTGGTACACCTTCATTAATCGCTTGTTTGATTTGGCTAATCACAAACTGTGCTTCTTCATAAGCATCCATTGCACCGTATTTTGTGATTAATGATTTATCTTCGTTATCCGTCCATAATTTCTTAGCCAGACGTTCACTATTTTTTTCAATCACGCTGTTTGCGGCGTCTAAAATCGTTGAAGTTGAACGGTAGTTTTGTTCTAAGCGAACAGTTGTGCTATTCGGAAAATCTTGATCAAAATTCAAAATATTTTCAACACGAGCTCCACGCCAGCCATAGATTGATTGATCGTCATCACCGACAACAAATATTTGTTGATGTCCACCACTTAGTATTTTTAACCAAGCATATTGAATGCTGTTTGTATCTTGGAATTCATCCACCAATACAAATTTGAAACGATTTTGATAGTGTTTTAACAATTCAGGAGTATTACGCAAAACTTCCAATGTGCGGAGCAAAATTTCTGAAAAATCTACCAAGCTCGATTGATCACAAATCACTTGATATTGAGCATAAAGCTCGATCATTGTGTTATAAGCTTGATTGTAGCCTCGCTCGATATGACTAGCTCTTCGGCCTTCATCTTTATTACTGCTGATAAAATTTTGTAGTGCTTTAGGGCTGACTAATTTTTCATCAATGCCACGTTCGCGCAATAGCCTTTTGCATAGACGCAATTGATCATCACTGTCCATGATTTGGAAATTTTGATCTAAATTCGCTTCCATGTAATGCAAGCGAAGTAAGCGATGGCAAAGTGAATGGAATGTTCCTAGCCATAAATTGCGCAAAGGTCGATTTAAGGTTGACTCTAATCGCGTGCGCATTTCTAAAGCTGCTTTATTGGTGAATGTAACCGCTAAAATTTCATGGGGTGTTGCTTGTTCTGTTTCAATTAACCATGCGATTCTTGCAACCAAGACTCTTGTTTTTCCTGATCCAGCGCCAGCCAATACACGAACAGGACCCAAAGGAGCAGTAACAGCATCGTATTGTGCTGTATTTAAAGAAGATAGCATTGTCATATTAAAAAACAGAGGGTTGATGGAACAAGTGTGCATGATAGCATGATGGGCTCTTAAAACGAAAAGACTCGGCATCAATGCATATCGATCAGCTTTAAATAAATAAGCGTATTTTTTTAAGAGATATTACATTTCTATGTTAGAATTCCACGGTTTTTATCATGAAAACATAAATCAATTTATTTGTTTAGCTATCGTGAAGCTTTAAGGAGTATTTAATGGCTATTGAGCGTACTTTCTCTATCATCAAACCAGATGCAGTTGCAAAAAATGTAATCGGTGAAATCTATACACGTTTTGAAAAAGCAGGTTTCCAAATCGTTGCTGCTAAAATGGTTCATTTAACTCGTGCAGAAGCTGAAGGTTTCTACGCTGTACATAAAGAGCGTCCTTTCTTCAACGATTTAGTTGAATTCATGGTGTCTGGTCCTGTAATGATGCAAGTATTGCAAGGCGAAAACGCTATCGCTAAGCACCGTGAAATCATGGGTGCAACAAACCCTAAAGAAGCAGCACCAGGTACAATTCGTGCTGACTTTGCTGAAAGTATTGATGCTAACGCTGTTCATGGTTCAGATGCACCAGAAACAGCAGCTGTAGAAATTGAATATTTCTTTGGCCCAAATGCAGTTGCACCAGTAAAAATCTGTGATCGTTAATTTTAAGTAAAAGTGAAACAAGCCGTGAGTAATGTAGTGGAAAAAAATTTGTATGGTTTAACTTATCAAGCAGTTCTCGAACTCTGTGAAGAGATTGGCGAGAAGCCTTATCGTGCCATGCAAATTATGAAGTGGGTTTATCATAAGGGTGCTGAATCCATTGATGATATGACTGATATTTCTAAAAAAACACGTGAAAAATTAAAATCACGTCTTGTTTTTGATTTACCTAAAGTCTTATTGGATCAACCGTCGAATGATGGAACTCATAAGTGGTTGATTCAATTAGAATCTGGAAATGCTATTGAAATGGTTTATATTCCAGAAGATGATCGTGGAACATTGTGTATTTCATCTCAAGTGGGTTGTGCATTGGAATGTACATTCTGTTCAACAGCGCGCCAAGGTTTTAATAGAAACCTCAGTACAGCTGAAATCGTAGGGCAGGTAATGCTTGCGAAAAAGCTATTGGGCGAATATGAAGGTGATACACAACAAAGTCAAAATCGTAGAGTAACAAATGTTGTATTAATGGGTATGGGCGAGCCATTATTAAACTTTACGAACGTTACTCAAGCCATTGATGTTATGTTGAATGATTATGGTTTTGGATTATCAAAACGACGCGTAACATTAAGTACATCAGGCGTTGTACCTGCATTGTACCGTCTTAAAGAAGTTTCAGATGTTTCTTTGGCCATTTCTTTACACGCACCTTATGATTCATTGCGTGATGAAATTGTTCCAATCAATAAGAAATATCCTATTGCACAATTATTAGAAGCCTGTAAAGCATACATTACTGATTCATCAGCATATCGTAAGATTACATGGGAATATGTAATGTTGAAAGATGTGAATGATAAAGAAGAAGATGCCTTTGCTTTGGCGAAATTAATCAAAGATATTCCTGGGAAAGTGAATTTAATTCCATTTAATCCATTCCCAAATTCTGGCTATGAATGTTCATCTATGAACCGTATTAATCGCTTCAAAGAGATATTGCAAAGACAAGGGATTGTGACGACAATTCGTAAAACAAGAGGCGAAGATATAGATGCCGCTTGTGGACAATTAGCCGGTAGAGTGAAAGATCGAACTAAGCGCACAAAAACACAAGAATCTTGATACAATCACGGTAAATTGGCCAGTAAAAATATATTGGAGAGCTGAGATATGAGATATTTGGCAGTATTATTATTATCATCTACATTGTTAGCATGTACTACAACACAAGGTACATCTGGAAAAGTAAATGCTTCACCTTCAATGACGGTAGATAACTTATCTGATGCCGATAAGTTGTCTTACCAAATGGGTTATCAATATATTGAACGAGGCGAGTATAGTGCCGCTGAAGAAAAGCTTGCCCCTTTAGTTAAGAAATATCCAAAATTTACAAATTTATATGTATTGCTGGGCGTAAATAAAGAGATGCAAGGTAAAAAGACTGATGCAACATCTTATTATTCTAAGGCGATATCAATAGATCCTATGGACAGAGCTGCAATTAAGCATTATGTGAAATTACAGTGCGATCCTTATGATAAAAATAGTGCCGTAAAAATGGCATCGATTGCTGATTCATCACCACAAGAATTAAGAGCAGGTATGAGCAGCGGTGCGGCTGGTTGTTATTTAATTCATGGTGACTATAATCAAGCAAATCAGTATGCTAATAAAGGAATTGCAGCAAATCCAAATTATGCTGACACTTATTATTTTAAAGCAATGGCCGCAGATAAATTAAAACAATACAATGAAGTTTTTCCTGCGTTAGATCGTTATCATAATGAGTATGGCTATGAGCCAGCGAGTGTAAGTTTAGGTTTAGAAGCTGCTAAAAAAGCACGTAATCAGTCCGAAATAGCTAAATATGAAAATGCATTAGCGAATCAGTCAAGACAGTAATAAGCCTTCAGCATTAAGAGACAATATGATTAAAGATGAAATAATTCAAAAATTAAAAGATGCTCGCGAAAGTCGTCAAATTTCTTTACAGGATGCTTCGCGTATTCTTTCTATTCGTATACAAATTTTACAAGATTTAGAAGATGGTTATTATGATCGTTTGGGTGCTCTGATATATGTAAAAAGCTATATTAGAAAATACTCTGACTTTTTGAAAATTAGCCGTGATGAAATGGATCCATTGTTGGCACAATTAGAAGATCCATTCAAACAAGAACGCAATGAAAGTGTCATTCGTGCACAAATAAACGACGATAAAAGAATGGTACAACGTTCTTTTTTTAGATGGTATTCGGTGATATTGGTTATCTTGTTGATCGCAAGCTTATGTTTATACTTAGTGTATGGTGACAAAGTCAGTGACATTTTTCATATACGTCCAACACCTGAAAAAATTATAAATTATAGTGAGGAGCAAGTATCTGCTCCTGCATCTTCAGAAAAAGTTGTAGAAATAGTAAATCAACTTGAAAGCCAAGAAGATTTACCAACTTCAGTCGCCACTGATGTATTTGAGAGTGAGCAATTGATTGAGAATGTTTCGCCTACGTTAGATCAAAATAGCATTCCTTTGACAGATACAGATTCTATTTTAACTGAGTTTGAAGTAGATCAGATTTTGCGTAGTGCAAACATTGATTTGCCTTCCATCGCTTTGGAGACGAATCCGAAAAGTGATGTTGTTGAGAATGTTAAAGCACCATTGCCTGAAGGTGTTTCATCTTTATCGATCACTTTAAATAATTCAGAATGTTGGATCCAAATCAGAGATAAAGATCAAAAGGTTATTATGAATGAAGTGTTGCCAGCAAATGCGACATATCATTTAGAAGGCTCTGCACCTTTCTCATTACATGTTGGAAATGCAACGAGCATTGCAAAATTAGAATTAAATGGTGAATTGGTAGACGAAAAAATTTATCGACCAACATCAAAAACAATTGTTTCAAAATTTAAATTAAGCCCTAAGGAAGAGAATTAAATCATGAGTCAGAAGATTCAATCTGTGAAAGGAATGCACGACGCTTTACCAACTCAAACAGCTAAATGGCAATATATAGAAGGAATATTCCGTCAGCTATTTGCTCAGTATGGTTATCGTGAAATTCGTACTCCGATTGTTGAAGAAACAAGACTTTTTACTAGATCGCTGGGTGAAGTAACAGACATCGTTGAAAAAGAAATGTATGTGTTTTCTGACAGTGATGAAAAAACAAGCTTAGCATTGCGCCCTGAGTTGACTGCGGGCATCGTGCGTTCAGGTATTCAACATGGTTTGTTCTACAATCAAGTACAAAAAGTATGGCAAATCGGCTCTGTATTTCGTTATGACAAACCACAGCATGGTCGTTATCGCCAGTTTAATCAGGCAGATATCGAAGTTTTTGGCATTGAGTCACCAGACATTGATGCTGAAATTTTAGCGATGATTAGCCGTTTGTGGGAAAAATTGGGTGTTTCTGAATTTGTAACCTTAGAGTTAAACTCAATGGGTACAGATGAATGTCGTCGTCGTTATCGTGATGTGATTGTTAAATATTTTGAAGATAATATTTCACTATTGGATGAAGACAGTTTGCGCAGATTAAAAACTAATCCTTTGCGTATTTTGGACTCTAAAAATCCTGCGATGCAAGAATTATTAAATAATGCTCCAACATTATTGGATCACTTATCTGAAGATTCTGCAGAGCATTTCAAAAAATTATGTGAATATTTAGATGAGTTGGGCATTAAATATGTGATCAATCATCGAATTGTACGTGGTATGGATTATTACACACGCACAGTATTTGAGTGGACAACTGATAAATTAGGTGCACAAGCGACAATCTGTGGTGGTGGACGTTATGATCGCATGGTTGAAGAATTAGGTGGCCATAAAACTCCTGCTATTGGCTTTGGTCTAGGTATGGAAAGATTATATTTGCTTTGTGAAGAAGTGAATGTTGTTGAAACTGTGCAAAATCCAGATTTAGTGGCTGTACTTTTAGGCAATGAAGCTAAGAAAATTGGCTTACCTTTGATGGAAAAAATTCGTACAGAATATCCTGATTATTTGCTCACAACTGTATTGGGTGAATCAGGTATGAAATCTCAAATGAAAAAAGCTGATCAAAGTGGTGCACGTTTTGCTTTAATCATTGGTGAAAATGAATTAAACAATAAAACAGCTATTGTGAAAGATTTAAGAGAGAGTGGCGAGCAGCAAGAAATCCCTTTGTCTGAATTGATTGCTTGGTTAAAAAATATTAAATAATAAAGGTCATAAGATGAGTTTGAATCAATTTGAAACAGATGAGCAACGTGCAGAAGCATTAATTGATTGGTTGCGCTCTAATTTTTTCTTCATAATTCTAGCGATAGTCATTATTATTGGTAGCATTGTTGGTTGGGATTATTATAAAAAACATAGTAAAACTCAGTTAAGCACTCAGGCAATGAATTACTACGTTTTTGAACAATCTTTAGAGTCTGGAAAGTTAGATGAAAAAGCGATTGAAGTGCTAACAAATGATGGTAAAGCTAAAGGTTTCGCTGAGTTAGCGATCTTGCAAAAAGCCGCTTTTGAAGCTGAAAATGATAATTTAACGACAACAATCTCAGATTTACAAAATCAGATTAATAATATCTCTGATCCTGTAATGAAAGATTTATATCGCTATCGCTTGGCGCTTGCTTTGTATGAAAATAAAAATTATTCAGAATCATTGAATGTATTGAATCAAATTACAACTAAAAGCTTTGCTGGTTTGGTAAAAACACTACAAGGTGATATTTATGTGAAAGAAGGTCGTATAGATAATGCAAAAGTTGTGTATACAGAAGCATTTGAAATTTTACAATCACCAGTGATCCAAAGAAAAATTAATCAATTATCAACCGATGCTTAATTGCGGACAGTGCCAGAATATTCGAATTGAAGGATAAAGTATGAATAAGTTAAAAATTTCAGCTGCATTCATTGCTACTTTAGCGTTGACAGGCTGTTCAGGATTTTTTGTTGGTAAGAGTAATGCACCGACTCCGACACCAATTAGTACATCTGTTGATAAAAATTTAGTGAGAACAGTATGGACAGCATCAGGCTTCGGTAGCTCACAAGATACAGGCTTACGTTTTGTGATTGGCGAAGCAGGTAATACTCTTTATATTGCGAATGCGAATGGTACAGTATCTTCCTTAGATGCAAACTCTGGTAAGAAGGGTTGGTCGACAAAAGTTGGTGACTTATACACGGGTACAGCAAGTAATGGTAGTTTAGTATTTGTGGGTACTAAATCAGGTGAATTAGTTGCATTATCAGCGTCTAATGGTTCAAAAGTTTGGACAGCGTCATTATATGGTGCGCCTGTAACAGCACCTGTAGTTGCTGGCTCTCGAGTGATTATTCGTACAATTGGTGGAGCTGTTGAGAGTTATGATGCTCAGACTGGTGAGCCATCTTGGGCTTACATGGTACAAATTCCTGAAGTAACGCTTCGTGGTGCGGCTGCACCAGTAGTTGTTGGTTCAAACTTGTTAGTACCTACTGACTTAGGTTTGATTGGTTACTTAAATGCAGAAACAGGTGCCGTACAATGGGGACAAAAAGTTAGTCACCATCGTGGTGGCACAGAAATGGCTCGCATTTCAGACATTGATGCTGAGCCAGTGATTGATGACAATGTTGCTTATATTCCTGTATCGCGTACAGGTGTTGCAGCAGTATCTTTAAAGAATGGACTCAAGCTTTGGGAAACTAAGTCAGGAGTTTATTCGGGATTAGCAGTAGATGCATCTCGACTATATGTTGCTTATGAAAATGGCAATATTGGTGCACTATCAAAACGAGATGGGAAAGCTGAGTGGGAAAGCAGTGCATTATTTGCTCGCCACTTAACGCGTCCTGTATTAATTAATGAACGCATTGTTGTGGGTGATAACGAAGGATTTGTTTATGTTCTCGATAAGAACAATGGACAATTACTTGGTGCATCAAAAGTAGGTAAATCAGGATTTATGCCTGATGTATTATCTATCAACGGCAATGCGATTTTCCAAGATCACTCTGGAAACGTTTATCGTATTAGTATTTAATTATGAATGATTTACCTATTATCGCTTTAGTAGGGCGCCCAAATGTTGGGAAGTCTACTTTATATAACGCATTGACTCGCACTCGTGATGCTTTGGTTGCTGATCAACCAGGGCTAACGCGTGACCGCCGTTATGGCATGGGAAAAGTTGGTGAAGAACAAACACCGTATATTATTTTAGATACAGGTGGTTTATCTGGTGATGACAGTAATCACATGGATAATTTAATTGCAGGACAAGTTTGGAAAGCAGTTGAAGACGCAGATCTAATTTATTTTATCGTTGACGGTCGTAATGATGTTACTGGCTACGATGAAGAGATTGCAGAGCAAATTCGCCGTACCAATAAACCTGTCATCGTTGTTGTGAATAAATCTGAAGGTAAAGATGATGCTTTAGCAATAGCGCCATTTTATAGCCTTGGAATGGGTGACCCAATTGCAATTTCAGCTGCTCATAATAGCGGTATTTTGGATTTGGTTCTCTCTACATTTGATCGTCATCCTGAGCTTATTTATGAAGAGCCAGAAGAGGATTATGATTTTTACAATGATGACGAAGAAGATGAAGTTGTAGACGATGGTCCAATTCGTTTAGCAGTATTGGGGCGACCAAATGCTGGTAAATCAACTTTAATTAATCGCATTTTAGGTGAAGAACGTGTATTGGCAAGTGATGTTGCAGGTACGACACGCGATGCTGTTGAGATTCCATTCTCAAAAGAAGATCGCGATTTCATCCTAATTGATACCGCTGGTATTCGTCGTCGTAGCCGTGTAGACGATAAAATTGAAAAATTTAGCGTGATCAAAAGTATTGAGGCGATGCAAAAATCTAATGTCGTTGTATTTGTATTTGATGCTCACGAAGGTCTATCAGATCAAGATGCAGGATTATTGGGTAATGTATTAGATTCAGGTCGTGCTTTGGTATTGGCTGTGAATAAATGGGATCATTTACCTGATCATGAAAAAGAGTGGATTAAAACAGAATTTACTCGTAAATTTGCGTTTATTGATTTTACGTCACCAATTTTCATTTCGGCTTTGCATGGTACAAACGTTGATAAAGTGTTGAAAATGGCAATTTCTGCATATGACAATGCAATGCGTAAATTCACAACCAATGAATTATCAAATATTCTTGAAGGTGCTGTGCATAAGCATCACCCACCTGTATCGCAAGGTTTAGCGCCTAAATTGCGTTATGCGCATCAGGGTGGTAAAAATCCGCCAAGAATTGTGATTCATGGGTCGCGTGTTAGTCATGTAAAACCTGATTATATTCGTTATTTAATGAATACCTATCGTGATCAATTAAAGTTAGTTGGTACGCCAGTGCGTTTGGATTTCCGTTCAGGTGATAATCCTTATGCTGTGGAGAAACCACAAACTAAAGTACAAGCTGATAAGTTAATTCTTGCCAATAGCAAGGGCAGTCATTTAAAGAAAAAACGTAAAAGCCGCTAGGCTAAAGAGAGAGGAATGTAGATGTGTGGAATAGTTGGAGCGATTGCAGAGCGTAATATTTGTCCGATTCTTTTATCAGGATTAAAACGCTTAGAGTATCGAGGTTATGATTCAGCAGGCATAGCAGTAATTAATGACCACCAATTGTTCCGAGAGAGAAGTTTAGGAAAAGTTGCAGCTTTAGAAGAAAAAGTTGCAACTGCTAACTTAAAAGGTGCTATCGGCATTTCTCATACCCGCTGGGCAACACATGGTGTTCCTCATGAGCGTAATGCTCACCCTCATGTGAGTGGGACATTTGCAGTTGTTCACAACGGTATCATTGAAAATTACCAAGAAATTAAAGCAGAATTATTGAACCAATATGAGTTTACTTCAGAAACAGATACAGAAGTGATCGCTCATTTGGTTCATAGTTATCGTGCAAGCTGCGCATCTTTGTTTGAAACTGTACAAAAAGTATTGGCAAAATTAGAAGGTGCTTTCAGTATTGCAGTCATTGATGCGAATAATCCTGATGAATTAATTGCAGCGCGTAAAGGTACACCTTTGGTGATTGGGGTTGGTATTGGTGAACATTTTATTGCATCTGATCCATTTGCATTATTGCCAGTCACAAATCAATTTATATATTTAGAAGATTTTGATTGTGTGCGCTTAACACGTGAAACAATTGAGATTTATGATAAATCAGGGCAGCAAGTCATTCGTGCAACCAAACATTTATATGCAACAGATGATGCTGCAGATAAAGGTTTATATAAGCATTACATGCAAAAAGAGATTTTTGAACAGCCAAAAGCATTGGGTGATACTTTGCAAGACCGTTTAAAAATTAGTGCAGCACAATTGATCGGCTGTGATCCTGAAATTTCGGAAAAAATTGAAGCCATACAGATTAATGCTTGTGGTACGAGTTATCATGCTGGTTTGGTTGCTAAATATTGGTTTGAATCAATCGGCATTGCTTGTCATGTAGAAGTTGCCAGTGAATATCGTTATCGTGAAAGTGTGACGCCTAAAAATGCACTGTTTATCTCTATATCACAATCTGGTGAAACATTAGATACGATTGAAGCGCTAAAGTTAGCGAAACAAAAGCCATTTTTAGGTTATCTTGCAATTACCAACAGTCCCGATAGTGCAATTACTCGTGAATCCAATTGGAGTATTTTAACGCATGCTGGCCGTGAAATTGGTGTAGCATCTACCAAAGCTTTTACAACCCAATTAACAGTATTATTAACATTGGCAAATGCTTTGTCAGGGCATCGTCATACTGCAATGAGTGATGCGTTATCATCATTGCCATTTTATAGCGAAGCAATGTTGGCGATGGATGAAACGATTCAAGCAATGAGCGCAGAATTTGCAGAATCCACAAGTGCTTTATTTGTAGCACGTGGTATTTTGTATCCAATCGCGATGGAAGGTGCTTTAAAATTGAAAGAAATTTCATACATTCATGCTGAAAGCTATCCTGCGGGTGAATTAAAGCATGGTCCTTTGGCATTGGTGGATAAAAATATGCCTGTCATTGCTTTGGTTACACAAAATGCCTTAACAGATAAAATGATTGCTAATCTTGAAGAAATTAATGCGCGCAATGGTCGATTATATATTTTCAAAGAGCGTAAAGTTCAGCAGAAAATTGGCTTTGGTCATGAAGTAGAGCTACCTGATATGCCAGAAATTACAGCGCCAATTTTAATTTCAATAGCATTGCAGTTATTTTCTTATCATGTTGCATGCGTTAAAGGCACCGATGTTGATCAACCAAGGAATTTGGCCAAATCAGTCACAGTCGAATAGCCTAAGCTATTGATTCGTAAGGAATTGTAAGCGAACAATAAAGAAATACTTAATCAGTTCTTATAATCAAATATAATCTAGAAGAGCCATTTTTTAATGAAATGGTTCTTTTTTTATGGAAAATAAAAGTATATCCTAAGTGAAAGTATAATTAAATAATCTAAGGGTGTATATGGATATAGTCAGGTTAAATGCAAAAATATACAGAAGCAGAACTGGTAGTTATGCTGAAATTCCTATTTTATTAACAGAATTTGGAATTATTGATTCTTTTGTGGAATTTCTATTAGACCATACTCATTTGCGCAGTAGAAGTTGGATGGAAAAGCAAGTCACGGCATTAAAATTATTTTTAAATTTTATAGATGCAAACCAACAAGTTTTTTCATCCCCTAAAGAATTTTTTAAAATTTTTGTACAGCAACTGTATACAGGTAGTATTGATATGGATGGCTTTGATCCTTCCGAACTATATTGGAAACCAAGGAAAGTTACTACAGCAAATAGCCTTATAAATGCCTTGAATAATTATTTTGATTGGATCTGTGAAAATAAAAATATTACACAACTTAATCCAATAGTTTCAAATAGCACTTATGATGAAAAGTTATTTTGGGGGGCTTGGTATCATAAGCATAATCGTTCTTTTTTAGCTCATATCTGGAATAAGGATTCAGCACAATATTTATCAAAAAATCGATACGTAAAAACAACAAGAGAAATATCATCACATTTAGATTGCGTAAAATTTTTTCCTGATAAGTATTTCACTCAGTTATTGTTTGAGGGTTTTACTCATTATGGCAAAGAATATTCATCATCAATTTTTGAACGATTAAATATTAGAGATATTCTAATTACTTTATTATTAAATGGTGGTGGATTAAGAACTTGCGAGCCATTCCATCTATATTTTTCAGATGTTACTTTAGATCCTGTTTTATATAAGACACATAATGTAGAAGTTGCATTTGTTAGAATTTATCATCCTTCAGAGGGAACCGCTCCTGATAATTGGAGTAAATTGACAGGAAAATTAAAAAAAGTTCACAGAGAAGCTTACCTTAAAGAAAACTTTGGTTTATTGCCTAGAAATAAAGTGAGTGATAGAACATACCGTTCAGGGTGGAAAATACTAAAACTAGATAATGAAAAAGATAAATTTATCACAGTACAATGGTTTCCTAGAATATATGGTGAATTGTTTTATAAATTTTGGAAATTATATTTGATGGAAATTAGATCAATACCTAGAGCCCATCCTTTTGCATTTATAACATTGTCTGGAGAGGCTATAGGCGAACCCTTATCAATATCTGCTTATTATCAAAACCATAAGAAAGCTGTAGAGAAAATAGGTCTGATTTCTACAAAAAATAGTGGAACAAGCCCTCATGGGCATAGACATGCATATGGGCAAAGATTAAAGGACGCCAAGATTGACCCTATCATTAGGAGGAATGCTCTACATCACTCTAGTCTAGAGTCTCAATTAGTGTATTGTGAGCCACAAACAGAGCAAGTTTCAAAAATATTAAATGATATTGAACATAATATTAATAAAGATATTAGCAGCTGCTTGGATCAAATAAATTCAAGTAATTTTAAGGATGTTGATCCATTAGAATTATTATCAGGAAGAGCTTATTTATTAAAGGACAATAATGAGTAAATTACACGCAAAAGGAGATGGCATAGCTGAAAATGTTGACTGTAGTTGGATTTATAGCATGTACGGTGACGACTATAAAAATTGGTGTGTTCTAGCAGAAAAATGGTTAAAACAGCAAAATAGAGCACTTTCAACGAAAAAAAATGTAATTAATAGATTTATACGTTCTTATTTGATTCCTCTAAAACTTTCACCAAACCCCCTGATATTTTTTGATCGAAAAACAAGTCTACCCGATTTTTTTGAAGAATGCGTTAGTCCAAGTTATGACAGTATTGCATCAATGGCGGATAGACAGGCTGTTACGTATAATAATTATCTTAGAGATTTCTTGGATTTTGCCTTGGATGAATTAGTAGGAATAGAGGATGATTATGGGCATAAAATAATCCCTAGTAATTACAGAAACCCAATAAGCAAAAAAACACGCTCAGGTATAGCTCTTTCTGAAACAGTAAAGACACCTTTACCTTATAATTATATACAAGAATTAAGAAATATGATTTGTCCACTTGATGCAATTAGTTTTAAAGATTGGACATGGGCACAAGAAGCTGGAGATGCTATTAGTTCTGGAAAATCAGGTGGTGAATGGTATGAAGTATCTTCAGAAGATATTGATCATGATGATCCAAATTGTGTATGGAGAACACGTACTATTTCAAAAGGAAAAATGTATAAGGGACTAAAATTATATAAAGATCGTACATATTTTGAAATGTGGTGTCCAGCTGCCGCTGTAGCACTTTATATTAAGTTAGAATTACCTTTGAGAACTGCACAGGTACGTTGGTTAGATTCAGGAGAAGCTGACTTATGGAGATATGAAGATAAAAGGTGGATTAGAAATCAAAATCATTTGGCGCCAATTACCAAATTGGAAATCTCTAAACATGCTATAGGGCGAGGAGTATTTAGAAAAAATACTAATGTAAATGATAATTCTACAATATTATTCGTTAATACAAATAAGACTGCTGATATATATAAAGATGGAACATCAAAGGGGTATACTATTCCTTGGCAGCATGAAAGAGTCTTAAAGTGGTTAGAAGCTTTACGGAACTGGCAAGAAAAATATAATCCTATAGATCGTCCAATAAGATGGGATGAGTTAAAAACGAAACATATTGGAGATTTAAAAAGCGAGTATCAACTACAAGAGATGTTACCTACATGTTTTTTGTTCCGTAATAGGGCTGCAGGTGCTGTTGAAGAATACTCATTTCCAATTACAGATAAATATATATCACGGTTATGGTTTAAACTTTTAAAGACTCTAGAAAAACGTTGTATTGATAGAGGAGAGACATTAACGAATGGTGAATCTATACAATTTGTAAGGCAGAGTACAAAAGAAAATAAAAACTATGTAATGACATTATTTCCCTTACATTCATTGAGGGTGTCTTTAATTACTAGTTTTGCTTTGGATGGTGGAGTTCCTATTCCAGTATTGTCAAAATTAGTTGCTGGTCATAGTCGTATAATTATGACGCTTTACTATACTAAGATTGG
>CANRJX010000002.1 GCA_947631095.1 uncultured Wohlfahrtiimonas sp. | reverse complement strand
ATTTACATAAAAAATTCATAATCTTCTCCTAAAAGCCTACAGTTTATATGCAGACTAAGTTTATTTTAACCTTAACGGTAACCAACGAGACTTAATCGGTAGCTACTAAATAGTGCCACATATTATCCTTGGATCACTTTCTCAACTTCTGCCAAATCAACAGAAACTAAACGAGATACACCTGGCTCACTCATCGTCACACCAATCAATGATTCAGCAATCGACATCGTTGTTTTATTGTGTGTGATAAATATGAATTGCACCTTATCACACATTTCTTGAAGCAATGAACCTAACCTACGAACATTTGCTTCATCTAATGGCGCATCCACTTCATCTAAAATACAGAAGGGTGCAGGATTTAAATTAAAGATCGCAAAAACTAATGCAGCAGCAGTTAAAGCTTTTTCACCACCAGATAAGAGATGAATGGTGCCGGGTTTTTTACCCGGTGGGCGCGCAATAATATTAATACCGCCTAATAATGCATCATCGCCTTTTAACTCCAAATAAGCCTCTCCACCACCAAATAATCGCGGAAACAACTTAGAAAAGTCAGCATTAACCGCATTGAATGTTTCCATAAAACGATCTCGAGTTTCTTGATCTATTCTTTGAATTGCGGCTTCTAACTCAAATAATGCTTTGTTTAAATCTAAATCCTGTTCATCTAAATATGTTTTACGCTCGCTCAAAACCTTGCACTCTTCAATTGCAATTAAGTTAACAGCGCCAATTTTACTCAATTTACCTTGAATAGATTTCAAGAGCTCTTCTATATTTTCTTCATCAATCTCCAGCATCTCTTGAGATAATGCTTGCAGTTCCTCTTCACTTAAAGCATCTAATAAAGCTTCCCAGTTTTTAACAGTATGCTCTTCATGTGCTTTAAACTCAGCATTGCGAAGCATTAAGGACTGGATCATCTCTTTTTGGCTTTCAATGTGTTTTTCTTGACTCTCTTTCAGTTTTTCTTCTTGAGTTAATACAGTTTGAATCTCTTCAACAGCAGTTGAAAGCTCTAACTTTACCTCTTCTAATTCTAATAAAACTTCATTATGAAACATGAGTTCTTCTTCAAGAATTACAGCATCATCACTATTGTCTAAAATTTCTTTCTTCTCTGTTAACTTCACCAAAGATTGCGATTTCTCGACTTTTAATCGTGCAAGATTGGTTTCGATTTCTTTAACTTTAAACTTCACAGCATCCAGCAATCGCACTTCTTCATTAACTTTTTGCGCCAACATTTGTTGTTCAGAATGCTTCTGTTTTTTGCGCTCTTCATACTCTGCTAAATTATCGACCAAAGATGATTGATTAATTTTTTTATCATCTAGCATCAAAAGCGTACTTTCTAACTCAATTCTACTTTCTTCTATTTTAAGCTGCCCTTCTTGATGCGCTTCTTTTAAAGCTTCCAAGGCTTTTTCAATTCGAGCTTTATTTTCAGTAATGTGTGATCGTTCTTTTTTAACAATCGCTAACTCTTTTTCTGTTGAGCTAATTTCCATCTTGAGTTGATCGAATGCTTTTTCAATATCACCCAATTCGATCGATAATTTTTCTAGCTTTTCAACAATATTGTTTTTTTCTAGCTCATATGTAGAAAGCGAGACATTTAATGCTTCTAGTTGAATTTCCAACTGCCCCATTTCTTCAGCTCGTTCTAATACACCTTGAATTTCTTGTCGATCATTACTAATAAACCAATCTAAGCCATACAAGTCACCATTAGGCAATACAAAACACTCATGTATTTGCAAAGAACCTCTATTTTGCTCAATCTCCTGCAAAGATTCAGCAATATAGACATGAGACAACAAACTCCCTAGTTGATAATCTGTGCGGATAAAATAACCGAGGTGTTTGGGCGTAAACTCAAATTTTGTATTGGCTAACACATAACCATTCGTATTTTCGCGAACCGATAAAGTTAAGAATTTAGAAAGTACAACTTCTGTAGCTTTTTGCCACTTAGGATCTATAGAAAGCGCTTCATAAAAAGGCTCAATCTCTTGTTCTTGCGATAACAATGCATTTTGTAGCAATGTCAAAGCACTTAATCGCCCTTCATATTCCGACTGTTTGCGAATGCTTTGGTGAATAGAATTTTCAATCAAAATCTTTTGACCATTTAATTCACTTTGCTGTTCTTTAGCCGTTAATAACTTTTCTTGCAACTCTGCAAAAACAATATTTTTTTCATCTAAGTGTTCAGACAAAACCACTTCTTTTTGATAAAAAGTGTCATTTTCTAGCAAAATCGCCAATTCATTTTCTAACTTAGTAATCGTATTCTCATCATTAATTTGTTTATTTTCAAAATGCGTAATACTATTTTTCGCAACATCTGCTTTACGCTCTAATAAACTAATCTCTTCATTCACTGTTTTTGACTGAGAAATGAACTGATCGAAGGTTTCATTTAATAAAGTTAATGTTTCTTCAATCTCAAATAATGATTCATTTAAAACCAACAATGATTCATCTCTCTCGGCTTTTTCAGACTCAAGATTTTCAAGTGCAAGCTCACACTTAACCAATTCATCATCAATTTTTTGCAGCTGAATTTGTAATTCATTATGATCTTCGGTCGCTCTTTTTTGCAAAGTTTGAATAGACTCAACTTTATGCTGTAACGTTAAAATCTCACGCTGTTTTGCATGATATAACTCAGTTTTAGCAGTTAATAATGTTGTTTTTTCCGAAAATGCAACCTTATGCTCATTCAGTTTAATGACTAAATCATTATAAAAAGTAACAGAATCATGAAATTCTTTTTGCAATGCTTCAATTCTATGCTGCAATTCTGCTTGACCTTGTTCAAGCTCTGTACGCTTTTGTTTTAATGAAAGATATTGCAACAAACGTTCTTCTTTTTTGAGTATTTGATACTCTTCTGCTTTCTTTGCTTGTTTTTCTAAATGCTCTAATTGTTTTGTGAGCTCTTCACGCACATCTAATAAACGCAACAAGTTTTGGCGCGTGTGTTCAATACGTGTTTCAGTTTCACGCTTTTGTTCCTTATATTTAGAAACACCTGCGGCTTCTTCAAATACTAGGCGTAAATCATCTGGCTTTGATTCCACAATGCGAGAAATCATTCCTTGCTCAATAATTGCGTACGATCGTGAGCCGAGACCTGTTCCTAAAAATATGTCAGTAATGTCCTTACGACGACATTTTGCACCATTCAGAAAGTATGTACTTTGCCCAGATCTTTCTAAAATTCTTTTAATGCTAATTTCTGTAAATGTCGACCACTGCCCACCAATGCGACCATCCGTATTATCAAAAACCAATTCTATGCTGGCAAAACTGGATGCTTTACGGCTCGTTGCACCGCTGAAGATAACGTCGGTCATTGACTCACCGCGCAACTGCTTGGCCGATGATTCGCCCATGACCCAACGAATCGCATCGATAATATTCGATTTACCACAACCATTGGGGCCAACGATACCATTCAATCGATCTGTCAATTCAAAAACCGTATGATCTACAAATGATTTAAAACCAGAGAGCTTAACTTTACTTAGATACACAGTGGGCTGCCAATAATTAAAAAAGAAAGTATTATCAAGTCTCAGAAGGATGATTGCAAGCAGCAATCATCCTATAATTTATGCATAAAGATCTTTAATATTATATTTTTTGATCTGATGCTTCCGTCTTATTGGCCATTTCTGTTTGTGGCTGATGCACAATTACTTTTTCGTCTCTAGAATGAACTTGTTCTTTATGTTCCGCTGGAAAAATAACCATGGATAAAATTGCAATAAATACCAAAATCACCAGTAATTCTACGAGAGTTAAATTATATTTCATAATTTTCACCTCTGTTATTAAAGTTTAACGAATATAAAAAAACAATAATTACATTTCTTACTATTTATTTTCAATAATAAACATAACACATGAAACTAATATTTTTCATTTGTTTTTTTAATATTCTTATGAAATATAGTATAAAAATAAAAATAAATGCGCTGATGATAAAATTAATACAGAAAATATATTTTTTATCTCTGAATAATATTTTGAAATTGACAAAAAATTAAAAGCAGCCCACCTTTATCAGATGGCTGCTTTCAATATTTTTACAATCGTAAATTAATTAACAGTTAGATTTATTAATCATTATTTTAATAATTTGCTGGTCAGTATGCGTCATACCTTCTGTTACTAAACTACCAAGATTTCTAATGCTCTCCTCAACTGTTTGCGATACCAAACCTTCTTGCCCCGTTACTCGTACATCATCTAAAGCCATGATCACCGCTTTAAATGCTGAGTTAGCAGTAGAAGATACTTTCATAGCGCAACTATTGGCGGCACCATCACAAATAATCCCAGAAACATCACCAATCATACTACAAATGGCACTATTAATAGTTTCTAGCTTTTTATCCCCCAAAAGCCAAGCCATACCAGCTGCTGCACCCATTGCAGCAGTTGATGTTGCACATAATGCTGATAATGATGGAAATGTATTATGAATATAAATGGCTATTAAATGAGACAACGTTTGTGCTCTTATTCGATCTTCTTCTGAAGATTTTAGAAAATCTGCCACGACAACAACAGGCATTGTTGCCGATATTCCTTGATTACCTGAACCAGAATTACTCATAGCGGGTAACGTTGCTCCACCCATTCGAGCATCAGAGCCAGCACTTGTACGAATCATAATATCCGTCATCAAATCTTTAGATAAAAATCCGCGATCCAACTGTTTCATCATTGTTTTACCAATATGCAAACCATAATCATTATTAAGACCTTCAATAGAAAGATCATTGTTCATGGTTTCCGCTTCTTTCATAAAAGCAATTTGTTCTATTGGCGCATGGGTACAAAAATCATAAATATCAGCCACAGATGCATCTGAGAGATCATAGCTTTTTTGATGCCCATTTCCATCACTTAATGCTTCTTCAAATAAAATTTCACCATTTTTTTCAATGCGAACTATTTTAGTGTGTGAATCTGCAATACTAACAATGACCACATTATTTGCTGTTTCGACTTTTGCCTCACTATATAAAACTTTCTTGGTATCTGCGATGGAAACTGAAACAACATTGTTATTCAATAATGCTTTTGCCTGTTCAACATACTCATTATTGATATGTCTTAGTACTTCAAGCCCTGCTTCATGATCACCACATACAGCACCAGCAGCAGCTGCAATTGCTAACCCCTTCATTCCCGTCCCTGGCACAGTAACGCCCATGCCATTTTTCATCAAATTTGGAGAGACTTTGGCTGTGATTTTCACAATTTCTTCATCACCAACGATTGACCTAGCTTTCGCAACAGCCAAGGCTAATGAAATTGGTTCTGTGCATCCTAAGGCAGGCTTTACTTCAGCTTTTAATGCAGCGATATAATGATTCCAATTATTTTGTTTCATAGTCACCATCCTTTGAATTAGCCTGTCTATCATACATGATATTTGTGGCTAAAATAAAAGCCAAAATATCCAGCTACAAAAAAACTACTTTTTTTTAGCTCAAACACTATACAAAATCATTTATTCGAGCTATATCTATTCAAACAATATCTATATAGATAGTGAAAACATAAATATTGGTCAGAGGAGAGAGTATGTATACATTTATAGGTGGAATAATATTATTAATTATTGGATATTTTACTTACGGTAAGTATGTAGAAAAGGTTTTTGGCACTAAAGAAAGACCAACACCAGCTTTTACAAGTAGTGATGGTGTTGACTATGTACCAATGAGCACAACGAAAAACTCATTAATTCAATTACTAAATATTGCAGGTGTTGGACCTATTTTCGGCCCTATCTTAGGTGCCCTATATGGCCCGGCTGCATTCATATGGATTGTACTCGGTTGTATTTTTGCTGGTGGTGTCCATGACTATTTAACAGGTATGATTTCAATTCGTAATCGCGGTGCACATTTACCAGAATTAGCAGAAAAATTCTTAGGCCGTGCAATGCGTCATATCGTTAATGGCTTTGCATTATTATTACTTGTACTGGTAGGTACAGTATTCGTATCAGCACCCGGCCAATTATTGTATGACTTAATGGGCGGCAAAATAGGCTTAGCAATTATTGTTTCAATAATTTTCTTATACTATGTTGTTGCAACTTTATTACCGATTGATAAAGTGATCGGCCGTTTTTATCCATTCTTTGGAGTTTTATTAGTCATTAGTGCAATCGGTATAGGAATTGGCTTAATCGTAACTGGTGAAGCTGCGAACATCCCTGAACTCACACTTGATAATATGCATCCTGGTGGCTTAGCAATATTCCCATTATTATTCTTGACGATTTCTTGTGGTGCATTATCTGGTTTCCATGCAACGCAATCACCAATTATTTCAAGAACGACTCAGCATGAATTTCATGGTCGTAAAATTTTCTACGGCATGATGATTGCAGAAGGCATCATTGCAATGATTTGGGCAGCAGCTGCAATGGCAATGTTTTATGAGCCAAATGCTGCATTTGGTGCAGGCTTAACAAATGTACTCAAAGAAGGTGGTCCTGCATTAGTTGTAAGTAAAGTTGCAACAACAATGTTAGGTGGCATCGGCGGTACTCTTGCAATCTTAGGTGTTATTGTATTACCTATTACATCTGGTGACACAGCATTTAGAAGTGCACGTATGATCGTTGCTGACTATTTAAATATCTCGCAAAAAAGTATTTCTAAACGTTTATGGATCGCTTTGCCTATGTTTGCAATTTCTGCAGCGTTATTACAAATCGACTTTAACATTTTATGGAGATACTTTTCTTGGGCTAACCAATCGACAGCGGTTATCGCCTTATTTGTAGGCGCTATGTACCTATACATTGGTGGTAAAAACTTCTGGATCCCATTATTACCAGGTGCATTTATGTTGATGGCAACCACTACTTATATCCTTGAGCAACCAATTGGTTTTGGTTTAGCCACTGATATTGCCTATGTTGGTGCTAGCATCATTTCATTAATCATTATTGGCTTATTCTTTTGGCAAGCAAAACGCCAAAAAGCAGCTAAATTATCTCTAGAAGAAGATTTGACTGGCTGGGATGGTGAACTAACTGGTGCTTTCGCATTTAGTTGTAAAGGTAATACACAAACTACACAGTAATAAACTTATATCGAAATAAGAAACCGCCTAAATGGCGGTTTTTTTATTTATATAATAATTGAATCCATTTTTGAAGTGATATGACGCAACACACTTAGCGCTGCTAACATTGAAGTTTTAGAGTTTTCTGCCAATGTTTTTCCCGCAATTGTTACTTCCATTTCACCAAAAGCCCCATGAGCCTTCAATAAGTGCTGATTTTTAGATGTATGTGGGTCAGCAATTAACTCAACCTGTGTTTTATCCATACCAATCCCCGCTAAGGCTATTGTTGCTGCAACATTAGCATTGGCAGGAAAAAGTGAAGCTGCTTCTCTTGCTGTACCTGAAAAGAATACCGTCGCTTCCGTTAATGAATTTAAATCCACTAAATTTTCAGCCGGTGTGCCTTTCCAACTTTGAGTCGATTTAATGCCTTGATAAATAACTTGTGTTAAGCCAGCTTCTTTCGCTGCTGCTAAACCATCAATACCTACAATTGCACCAGATAAAATATAGACTTTACCATTATTTTCTTCAGCTACTTTTTTAACATTTGCTTCAAACTCAGCATCTGAAAATGCTCCAATTGAAATCACACTTAAATCCAAGCCTTTAGCAAGAACATCTAATGCATGCTGCTTTAAACCAGATTGACCAGCCATTTCGATTACCATATCAGGCTTGGCATCCAATTCATCCACATGACCAATGACTTTAACATCAGCTCCAATTTCTTTTTGAACAGCTATAACCTTTTCTGGCTTTACCAACAAATAACCGAGTGAAACATCACTCGGTAAATTTGCAATAACGTGTTTTGCCATGGCGCCATAACCGATTACCATGATCTTTTTCATATTATTTCTCTTTAAAACGATGCCCGATATCTTTACGGAAGAATGTACCTTCAGTTGATAATTTATCCATCAATGCATAAGCATTGTCTTTTGCTTCTTTGAAAGTTTTCGCAGAACCTGTTGCCACTAAAATACGACCGCCATTAGAAACCAATTGACCATCTTTTTCAGCAACACCAGCATTAAAGATCATATTAGTCACACCATCAACTTCAACATTTTTTAATGGATAACCCAATTTAGGATCTTGTGGATAGCCTTCAGATGCTAAAACAACGCCCACGCAATATTCATCTTTCCATTGAACTTCTGGCAATTTATCTTCAGTTAACATGGTTAGAATCACATCAACTAAATCACTCTCTAATAAAGGCAATATCACTTCTGCTTCAGGATCACCAAAACGAGCGTTAAATTCAATCGTTTTAAAACCTTCTTTCGTTAAGATTAAACCGCCATATAAGAAACCTGTAAATGGTTTGCCTTCTTTTACTAAACCATCTGCAACTGGCTGCATAATTGTTTTAACTGCAATTGCAACTTCATCACTGCTTGCTTTAAAACATGGTGCATAAGCGCCCATTCCACCTGTATTAGGGCCTTCATCATTGTCATAAGCACGCTTATGATCTTGCGCCATAACCATTGGTACAACTTTATTGCCATGCACAAAACACATTAAAGAATATTCATCACCTTCTAAAAACTCTTCAATTACGATGCGTGCACCTGCATCTCCAAAGCGATTATCTTCCAACATATCTACAACGGTTGCTTTAGCTTCTTCCATCGTTTGCGGCAAGACAACGCCTTTACCAGCAGCAAGACCGTCTGCTTTAATCACAATCGGCACACCAACTTTTTCAATGTACTCAATTGCTTCTGCTAAATCTGTAAACGTTTGATGCGCAGCCGTTGGCACATCATATTTATTCATAATAATTTTAGCGAAATCTTTACTGCCTTCGATTTGAGCAGCCTTTTGATGTGGTCCCCAAACCTTAATGCCTTTGCCACTCATATGATCAGCAACACCAGCCACTAAACTTGACTCAGGACCTACGATGACTAAATCAATTTCATTGGCTTCAGCCCAATTCGCTAACTCTTCTGCATTCGTTTCAGAAATATTCACAAGATGCGCAACATCTTTCATGCCAACATTACCTGGCGCTACAAATACTTCAGACACTTTTGCACTTTGCTTAACTTTCCAAGCCAAAGTATGTTCACGTCCACCTTTACCAATAATTAAAATTTTCATCGTTTGTTTATTCCACTCAATAAAATATCGAAATCATAGCTTAAAAAAAGCGATACATATCATATCATTCATTAGTGAGAAACATTGGAATTATTACACTTTCAATATTTCTGCCAATCTTGATAAATCTATATTTCCACCCGATAAAATCACCACTGTTTTTTGCCCTTCGATGTATTCTGTTATTTTTCCACTCAATAATGCAGCGGTGGATAAAGCACCCGCACCTTCACTGATGATTTTATTGCGTTGAACCAATGCAATCATACTTGCGATAATATCTTCTTCGCTCACTGTCACAACTTTAGTCACCAAGTCTTTAACGATGTCATAGGTAATTTTCCCTGGCGTTGCAACATCACAACCATCTGCAACGGTGGCTGAAACTCTATGAGATACCAATTTTTTTTCAGCAATAGATGCCGCCATGCCATGAACATTATCCGCTTGCACGCCGATGATATTAATATTTGGATTAAATGATTTAAGCGCCACAGCAATGCCAGAGATCAAGCCACCACCACCAATTGGCACAATAACGTTATCTACATCCCAAATTTCTTCTAATATTTCGATGCCGATTGTGCCCTGCCCAGCGATCACTTTAATGTCGTCATAAGGCGGAATAAATACTCTTCCTTCTTCCTCAACAATTTCCTGAGCTTTCAGTAATGTGTCATTAAAGTTAGCACCATATAAAACAACTTCGGCACCATAACCTATCGTTGCGGCTATTTTTGATTTTGGCGCACTTTCAGGCATAACAATTTTTGTTTTAATGCCAAGCATAGTACCGGATAATGCGACGCCTTGTGCATGATTACCTGCCGAGCAAGCCACAACTCCGCATTTAGCTTCTTCCTCTGTTAATGAACTTAATTTATTAAATGCACCACGAATTTTAAATGAACCTGTGCGTTGCATATTCTCAAATTTGATATAAATATCGCCTTTACAAATTTCGCTTAAATAGTTGCTTCGTAAAATGCTTGTATTATAAATGCGCCCTGCTAATACCTTTTGGGCATCACGAATATCCTGCATTGTGACAGGTAGAATCGCTAGATTCATGGATCAGCTCCTTAATTATTATTGTTTTAATAATGATTATTAAAGTCATTATCAGATTTATCAATAATAATATTTATATCACATTAATATTTAGAATTATTCTTATTATAATTTTGTATGTTCTATCCACTGCCACTTGAGGAATAATTAGCGCCTTTGCTTGAGGTGAAATTATATTTGATTTGATACATATTTCATAAACTCACAACAATGATCTTCTTTATTTAAAAGAGTAACAATTCCACATACATCGCAATACACGTTATATATTTTACATTTCAAACAAAGACCTAGTCCTATCATATAGACTTTTCCTAACTGCTCATAATGTCTAATATCCCATAATAATAGCCCTGGCACATTCATTCCTACTTGATGATCATCATTACAAGAACCACAAATATCTGTTATAGATCCGTAAGAATGAGATGCTGAAATAACAGAGTTATATGCATCCATCCAAGCTATTTCTTCTAATTTAATATTTTTTAAATGCTTAACTCTATTTTTTGCACTAGTACTAAAACCACTTGAAGAAATAATAATCGCATTATTAACAGCTGTATCATCTACTAAGCCTAAAAAATCTTCTATACCTTTAACATCAATAGGTCTAGATTTATTTTTACACTCTACCAATGTTAAATAACCAACACCCACATTTTTTAATAGAATATCAACCTGACGGTCGATTTCTGAATATTTGCCTAGAATAGAATAGTTATGCAATATCTTAATCTCTAAATCATTATATTGATCATGATATATTTTTGTTAATAACCATTCATACTGTCGCCAATTAGGAATATCTTTCATAATTATTTTTTTAAATTTTCTTATTATATTTTTTTGTATTGCATCACTGCCACTTGAGGAATAATTAGCGCCTTTGCTTGAGGTGAAATGCTAATTATTCCTCAGTGACCGTATTAACTAAATAATATTAGTGTTTGAAATGGCGTTTTTTCGTAAATACCATTGTGATGCCATATTTATTTGCAACATCAATTGAGTCTTGATCTTTAATAGATCCACCTGGTTGAATGATCGCTTTAATGCCTGCTTCTGCTGCAATTTCTAAAGTATCTGCCATCGGGAAGAATGCATCTGATGCTAACACATTGCCTTGAACTTGATCACCTGCTTGCTCCAAAGCAATACGAGCTGCGCCAACACGATTCATTTGACCCGCGCCAATTCCTAATGTTTGACCTTCTTTAGCCACAACAATTGCATTAGATTTAACATGCTTAACAACTTTCCATGCAAATACTAAAGCTTCTTTCTCTTCTTCAGTTGGTGCACGCTCTGTAACCACTTCAAAATCGTCGAAATTAATTTCGCCACGATCTTTAGTTTGTACTAATAAACCACCGTTGATTGCAGTTGTTGTATATGCATTATCAAATTCAGATTGAATTGCAGGATTTGCCAACAAGCGAATATTTTTCTTAGCTTCCAAGATTGCGCGCGCTTCTTCTGTGAAATCTGGTGCAATGATAATTTCTAAGAAAATTTTACCCATTTGTTCAGCAGTTTGTGCATCAACTACTTGGTTTGTTGCAATAATGCCACCAAAAATAGAAGTAGGATCAGCTTCAAATGCCTTGGTCCAAGCTTCAAATAAGTCTTTACCTGTACCAACACCACATGGGTTCATGTGTTTAACAGCAACCACAACTGGCTCGCTGTATTCCAACATAATGTTAACAGCAGCATTGCCATCTTGAATGTTGTTGTATGACAACTCTTTACCATGCAACTGCTTAGCGTATGCCAAAGCATTACTTTCTGCTAAAGGGGTACGGTAGAAAGCAGCTTCTTGATGCGGGTTTTCGCCGTAACGTAAAGGCTGTTGTTTTTCAAATGTGATGGTCAATTTTTCTGGGAAGACATCACCCAAAGTACGTGCAAAATAATCAGCAATCAAAGCATCGTATGCTGCTGTTGTTTGGAATACTTTCAACGCTAAATTTTTACGTGTATCTAAAGTTGTGTCACCATTCGCTTTGATCTCTTCGATCACAACTGAATAATCCGCAGGATCAGTCACAACTGTCACAAACGCATGGTTTTTAGCAGCAGAACGTAACATTGAAGGACCACCGATATCAATATTTTCAATTGCATCTTGGTAAGTCACACCAGGTTTTGAAATAGTTTCTTTGAATGGATACAAATTCACACACACTAAATCAATGTATTCAATACCATTTTCGATCATTGCTTTTGTATGTTCATCATTGCCACGAATTGACAACAAACCACCGTGAACTTTAGGATGTAAAGTTTTAACGCGACCATCCATCATTTCAGGAAACTCAGTAATTTCCGAAATATCTTTAACAGGAATACCTGCATCAGCAATCGCTTTTTTTGTTCCGCCAGTAGAAATAAGCTCAAAGCCTAATTCAGACAATGATGTTGCAAACTCAACGATTCCGGCTTTATCGCTCACGCTTAATAATGCACGCTTTTTAGACACAGTTACTTCTCCTTGTTAAATAATTTTTCTAAAGTTGCTGGATATAAACGATGTTCAATCGCATGAATCATCATTTCCACTTCTTCCAGCGACTCATCACCAGTTAATTGAATTGATTTTTGGGCAATAATCTGCCCTGTATCCATACCTTCATCTACATAATGAATTGAAACGCCAATCGTTCTTTCACCAGCACGATAAGCTTGACCAATTGCATCTTTGCCTTTATACGCCGGCAACAATGAAGGATGAATATTAATAATACGATTAGGATAAGCATTTAATAGCTCATCACCAACCAATCTCATAAAGCCTGCGAGAATTACCCACTCGACATTTAAAGGCTTCATTTTTTCGACTAAAAACTTTTCGCATTCTACTTTAGATTCAAATGCCTTAGGATTGAAAACCAACGTTTCAATGCCTTCTTTTTCTGCTTTTGAAATAATACCTGCATTTTCTTTATCACAGGCCACAAGCACGACTTCAGCTTGTAAGCTACCATTATTAATCCATTTCATAATGGCTTCAAAATTGGTGCCACTTCCAGAACCAAACACTGCAATTTTTGTCATTAAACATCCACTTTATTATTGATAATGAAAACCCCAAATAATTTATACTTGGGGTCTGCAATTATTTAAAAGTAATTTTGCCTGAATCTGTCACTTTACCGATGATCTGAGCGCTTTCATTGTTCGCCAACACAGCATCCGCATCATCTTTATCAACGAGCAACATAAACCCTACGCCCATATTAAATACGCTATACATCTCTTCTTCAGGAATGTTTGCTGTATTTTGTAAGAATGGGAAAATCGCTGGCATTGTCCAACTGCCTTTCACAAACTCCGCACCGAAGCCTTCTGGCAATGCACGTGGAACATTTTCATAGAAACCACCGCCTGTAATGTGAACCATTGCATGCACGTTAACTGATTTCAATAGATCCAATACAGGACGTACATATAACATTGTTGGTGTTAATAACACTTCACCCAATGGACGATCAAAACCTTCATATGTTTCAGATAATGATAAACCATGATTTTTAATAATATGACGAACCAATGAAAAACCATTACTGTGAACGCCACTTGATGGCAAGCCAATGATGACATCACCAACTTTTACGTTTTCTTTTGTAATGCGTTGATCTTTTTCAACAACACCTACTGCAAAGCCCGCGATATCATATTCACCATCTTGATAGAAACCAGGCATTTCTGCTGTTTCACCGCCCAATAATGTTGCATTTGATTGACGACAACCTTCGGCAACACCTGCTACGATCGCTTCAATTTGTGCAGGATTATTTGCACCACAAGCAATGTAGTCTAGGAAAAATAAAGGCTCAGCACCTTGCGTCAAAATGTCATTCACACACATAGCAACAGCATCAATACCAATTGTGTCATGAATATCTAACTCAAAAGCCAATTTCAATTTCGTACCCACACCATCTGTGCCTGATACCAAAACTGGTTTTTCATAGCCCAATTCTGACAGATCAAATGCGCCGCCAAAATCACCAAACAAGTTCATCGCGCCAAAACGCATTGTGCTCATTACGTGCTTTTTAATGCGCTCAACGGATTCATAACCTGCTTCTAAATTTACGCCTGCTTCTTTATACGCATTACTCATTTAAACTGCCTCATCAAACTTAATATTGGTTGGATATTTATTGGTAAAACAACCCATGCATAAACCACAGTTTTCACCACGTGATCCTTCATGCTCTGTTGCTTTCACAAGCCCTGCTGGGCTTAAAAATGCCAATGTATCTACATCAATGTATTGACGCATAGATTCATTGCTTTGATGTTGTTGCGCCAACAATTCACGCGGATTTGTTGCATCAACACCATAATAACAAGGGTATTTAAACTCAGGAGAAGCCACTCGCATATGTACTTCTTTTGCACCCGCCGTACGAAGCAATGCAACAATATGTTTACTGGTTGTGCCGCGCACGATTGAATCATCGATCAAAATGACGCGTTTACCTTTAACAATACTACCAATCGCTGAAATCTTCATACGCACGCCACGTTCACGCATCTCTTGTGTTGGCTGGATAAAAGTACGACCGATATAACGGTTTTTGATCAACCCCATTTCATTTGGTAATCCTGATGCTTCAGCATAACCAATTGCAGCAGAGATACTAGAATCAGGAACACCAATGACAATATCAGCATCTACATGAGTTTCTTTATACAACTCAATGCCACTGCGCTTACGGACACTGTGAACATTTTTGCCTTCTAAATCACTGTCTGGACGTGAGAAATATACATATTCCATTGAACATAATGCATGTGTTCTTGGTGCATCTAAAAATGTTGAACTAATTTCATCACCTTGGATTGCGATCACTTCACCCGGCTCAACATCACGTATAAATTCAGCACCAACAATGTCAAACGCACATGTTTCAGATGAAAAAACATAACCACCATTATGAAGTTTACCCATAGATAATGGGCGAATTCCATTAGGATCACGCGCAACATATAAACCTGAGTTGTGCAATACAACATAGCTATAAGCACCTTCGATTTCTAACAGGCTTTTTTTCAAACGCTCTAAAAATGTGCCTTGGCAACGACGAATTAAATGACCCAATAATTCAGTTTCACCATGTGTATGAAAAACACTGCCATTTTTTTCTAAACGGATTTTTAATTCTGTTGCATTCGTTAATGCACCATTAAATGCAATACCAATCGATTCATCAGTTGTTGCGACAACGATAGGATGTGCATTTAAAACACCGCGACTGTCATTGGTTGGATAACGAACATGACCAATTGAAGTTGAGCCCACAAGGCTTTGCAACTTTTTAGGATCAGCAAATACTTCAGTTAAAAGGCCTTCACCTTTCACACAATTGATTTTTTGATCATCCGTTAAAACCGCAATACCAACGCTTTCTTGTCCACGGTGCTGTAGAGCATGCAAACCATAATAAGTAATTGAAGCTGCGTCTTTGTTGCCATGAACAGCAAAAACGCCACACTCTTCGTATAACTCTTTAATATTCATAATTATGTGCGATCCTTGAGGCGACGATGAATCTCCTCATACGCTTCAATAACACCACCCATATCTTGGCGGAAACGATCTTTGTCTAATTTCTCACCTGTTTTACTGTCCCATAAACGACAAGTATCAGGACTGATTTCATCAGCCAATACAATTTCGCCATCTTTAGTGCGACCAAATTCAATTTTAAAATCGACTAAATCAATGCCAACTTCTAACCACAAAGCTTTCAAGTAGTCATTAATTTTAATCATTTCCTTACGAAGATGATCCAACTCTTCATGAGTTGCTAAACCTAATGCTACTGCGTGGTCATCATTGATTAAAGGATCATTAAACTTATCTTCTTTGTAGCAAAACTCTAAAATAGGAGGATTTAATTTTAAGCCTTCTTGTAAACCAATACGCTTAACCAATGAACCCGCTGCAACGTTACGTACAATCGCTTCCAATAAAATAATGTCTACTTTATGGCACAATTGTTCACGCTCATTCACAGTTTTAATCAAATGAGTTTTAATGCCATTTTTCATTAAATCTGCATAGATCATTTGAGAGATTTCAGAGTTCAAGCGACCTTTATCTTCAAACTGAGCTTTCTTAGCGCCATTACCAGCTGTTGCATCATCTTTATAATAAATGATAATTTCATCTGGGTTTGCTGTTGAGTAAATCTGTTTAGCCTTACCTTCATACAACAGTTCTTTTTTCATTACTTCTCCTGGGTAAAAATAGCATTAGAAAAATCAGTTTCTCCATCATTAGCAGTGAATGTTACATGACCAACTTTACGATTGTGTTTATTTTCTTTTTTACCGTAAAGATGAAGATGTGCATCAGCTGATAATGAAGATAAATATTTGAATAAAGGCTCAATGTGTTGCCCGAGTAAATTATACATTACCGTTGTTTGTTTTAGTGTTGTATTTCCTAAAGGCAATCCACATACTGCTCTAATCGCTTGTTCAAACTGGCTAGTTGTACAGCCTTCCATTGTATAATGGCCTGAATTATGTGGGCGTGGTGCAAGTTCATTCACATAAATATCATTACCTTTAACAAAAACTTCCATGGCTAAAATACCGACAACATTATATTTTTCCATTAAGTCTTTCAGCATATTGTGAAGGCGCTCAGTTAAGCCAGCGTCTTCATCAATGTGAGCCGTTGAAACATGAAGAATATTATTAATATGAATATTTCTAGCCACTGGGAATGTTTTAAAGTCACCATCTTGGGCACGGACCCCAATGATTGAAGCTTCAAAATCATAATCAACAAATGCCTCAGCAATCACAGATGCATTCATTAATGGCTCTAATTTATGAGGTAAATCATCATGGCTTTTGATAACTGCTTGACCTTTACCATCGTATCCACCTTCTGATGTTTTCACAACGAATGGAAAACCGAGTTTTTCAGGCAGAGATTGCCATTCTTCTTTTAGATTTTGGATGATTACGATTGGAGGAACAGGTAAGCCCGCATTAACAATATGCTCTTTTTCGCGCATACGGTTTTGCGTCATCCATAATGGAAATTCACCTTGAGGAATATTTTTATATTCGGCAGATAAGCGCTTGATAATATCAGCATTGATATTTTCAAATTCATAAGAAACGACATCACACTCAGCAACAAACTCACTCAGTGCTTCATAGTCATCAAATGCACCGACTTTATGTTGATTGGCAACAGTAAATGCAGGTGCATCATTAGATGGATCATAAACTGATGTTAAGTAGCCCATTCGATTGGCTGCTTCTATCAACATCTTACCTAACTGACCGCCTCCTATAATGCCGAGTTTTTGATTAGGTAAAATGCATTTCATTGTTTATTCTCCCAAATTAATTTTTTGTTTAAGCACAGAGTCACGCTGATTTTCTCTGTACTTTTGTAAAAGATCTTGTAACGCAGGGTCGGTGATCGATAATATTTGTGCCGCTAACAAACCTGCATTTTTTGCACCTGCTGTACCAATAGCAACTGTTGCGACAGGAACACCACCTGGCATCTGCACGATGGATAATAAAGAGTCCATACCTTTTAGTGCTTTACTCTCCACAGGAACACCAATCACAGGCAATGTTGTCAAAGCTGCAACCATTCCAGGTAAGTGCGCAGCACCACCAGCACCAGCGATAATGACAGAATATCCATTATCAATCGCTGAATTAGCAAATTCATACATAAGATGTGGTGTGCGGTGTGCGGATACTACTTGCACGTGGTGAGGGATATCGAATTCGACAAGAATGTCGATTGCAAACTGCATCGTCGGTAGATCACTTTGACTACCCATAATTACGGCAACTTTTGGATTTTTCATCTCACTAACTTTAAAAAAGCAAGTTCATCGGAAGCGCAGGATTATAAAGGGTAATCCGCGTTATGTAAACATATATCTGCCTTTTTATATAACATTCTTTAAGTATCTTTAGCGAAAGATTTAGCTAAAGAAAAGTCAAAAGATTAGTTAATGAATTTATATAAATCAGTCAAACAAACGGCGAGAAAAATCCTCTATGGATTCAGTTTGTAATCTTTTCAACATAGTGGCCGTCCAACTCATCGATAAACCCGCTGAATTTAAAAGTCTTAATGTATCTCTTTTGTTATAACCACTATGAAAAGCAATTGCTGATGCTTCCCTCACAGAAATATCACCACATCTTTGCAACAAAGTTAATGGCGCATCTGAGCTGACCATTCCTGTTTTTATCACGCGGTATAACCAGCCCATTCGCCCACTATTTTGCATCGTTAAAGAGAAATTTTCTTGCTTAGTTAATCTATTTAACTTCGCACAAGGCGATCTTGGCTGAGTGACTTGTATAATCGCATCTCCCCACTGATAAATATCCCCAATGTAAACATTGTATTCAATCATACCTTGCGTTGAAATGTTTTCACCAAAAGATGATGCTTTAAATACTTGTGCCAAATCAGGATATATATTCTTCCAATAATCATAGTGCTCATTTGGATAATGACACAAAGCACGATCAACACCACCATGAAACTTAGATTCAGCTTGCTCATCGCCTACTAACCCCAATTGAGTCAGCATAATATCGCCATCAACAGATTGTTTTTCCATCGCAGTTCTACCGTAATCCGATGATTCTTTCACACGACCGACAAATATTAATGGTTGATATTTCATGATGTCCTTAATTTCTTCTATGCTTTAACAATAATCAATTCCAAGACTTGATATGTTAATCTAAATTTTTGAGCATCTGTACATTTTGGATATGCTTTTTCTAAAGCTTTAAGTTTAGCTCTGCCCATCAATCCTTTTTTCCTTACTGGTAATGCAGTAGCACCAATACCTTGCAGGCTTTTTAATAAAGAAAATATGTCATCAAACTCCAACATTTTTGTATAACTTTTTATTTCTATAGAAGCAATATTAATCTCATTTACAAGACTGGCTATAGAATTTTCACAATTGTGTTCAGTCAAAAAATTAATGACGTGCGGTTCATCATCAATCGCCGCCCATGCTTCTCTTAACTCATTTAAAGTTGGCTGCACCAAGGTTGCAACATATAATCGACCTTGGGGCTTTAATACTCGCACCATTTCAATGATTGCTGATTTAAATGAATGACACCATTGCACAGCTAAACTACTCACCACAACATCAAATTGCTCAGACAATAATGGTAAATTTTCGATATCACCTTCAATATAATCATCAGCCACTTGCTCAGATTTCGCCTTTACCAACATAGATGCTGATAAATCTAAAGCTGTAATATTATAAATACCTGTGCGTTTTAATTGCTGACTCACATAACCAGTACCACAACCTGCATCTAAAACCTTGCCATTTGAGTGATGATTAATAATCTTCATAATTAACTGATCAGCAATATCTCTTTGCAATGTTGCAACGTGATCATAGGTATGAACAGCACGACCAAATGCTGATGCAATCTGAGTTTTATCTATCCATTGCATGTCGTAAAACCTTTATTAATTCATCAATATTTTCTTTTGTGTGATTTGCATTCAGCGTTAAACGAATTCTAGCGCTATTTGGTGGCACTGTTGGTGGTCGTATCGCCAATGCCCAAATATTATTTTCTGTCAGGACTTGAGATACTTCCAAACTTTTCTCATTGCTACCAATAATAATGGGCTGAATTGCACTGTTTGATTCATTTGTAATATCCAAGGTTTTTAATTCACTTTTACAATACTGAATCAATTCATCTAGATATTGTCGACGATCATCAGATTTTTTAACTAATTCAATAGAGGTCAATAATGCATAGGCTTGTGCGGGCGGTATTGCTGTACTGTAAATCAGCGCCCGTGATCTTTGGACTAGATATTCTGCAACTTGCTCAGAACACAATATGGCTGCGCCACTTACCCCCAATGCTTTGCCAAAAGTAACAATTAAAATATCTGGATGAACACTGTATTTATCGCATGTTCCTCTACCTTCATTGCCATGAACACCAATGCCATGAGCATCATCTATGACCAGCCACTCATTTGGATTTTGATTATGCTTTAATAGATCCGCAATTGCCGTTAATGGCGCTTCATCACCATCCATACTAAAAATACCCTCAGTGACAATAAGAGCTCCGGCCTCATTCTCTGTTTTACTTGAAAGCTGATCGTTTAGTGAATCTAAATCATTGTGTCGAAAGCGTTTAAATGTTCCGATCGAATTAATGCCTGCTTCAGCCAATGATGCATGAATTAACTTATCGGCGATAATCCAATCTTCTTTTTCTATCAACAACTGAATCAAAGCTTGATTAGCAGCAAAACCTGTTGAATATACAATCGCACGCTCATAACCAAGCCATGCAGCCAATTCTTTTTCCAGCTGAGCTAAAGGCTCATGATAACCAGAAACATGCGATGAACCCGCACTACCAACGCCATATTTATCAGCACCTTTTTGCCAAGCCTGAATCAGCTCAGGGGATTTCGATAAACCCAAGTAATCATTAGAAGCAAAATTTAAATGCTGATCATATGTTTGAGTTATCTTCCGCACTCGATAATTATGTAACTCTTTTTGCTGATGCAAAAAATTTGTTATGCGTGTTTCCCAATGATTCATTGTGTCCAACATCCATTGATATCCAATAAAGAAGAGCATCATAAGATAATTTTAGTTATTATGTAAACCTTGAAAATTAATATATAGTTTACTTAAGGTTTTTTTAATATGAAAAACATTGTGTTAATGCATGGAATATTAGGTGATGAACGTACATGGCAATCTGCATTTGAATATTTGCCAGATGAATTTAAAGCGCACAGTTATACAATGAATGGGTTTTCAAACAATCCTGACCTTGAAGCCGAGATATTCAATACTGAAACTCATGCCGCTGAATTAATTGAATACTGCAAATCTAATTTTGAAGACAAAGCCTGCATAATGGCTTGGTCATACAGCTGTCATGTCGCATTATTGGCTGCTCTAAGAACACCAGAATTATTTGATACGATTTATCTTTACGATTGTATTGTGCCAAGTTATGGCTTAGAAAATGATCCTATACAAATGAAAGCTTTCAGCAAAGATCTTACAAGAATGATGTCGCCGGTTATAAAAGCCATTCGTGGAGATAATAGCGCTGACATTGTAAATGCATTTACTTTGGCATGTAGCGATCAATCGATTGAAATTTTTGATCAAAAACCGATGGTACAAAAAATCAAAATGGCCAATGCACATACTGTATCAAGGTTATTAACGCAACAAGAGCCACAACCAATCACATTAAAAGATTTGGAAAAACTAATGGTGCCCTGCGGTATTTATTGGGGCGAATTATCAAGACCTATTTTCCAAATAGCATCCTCTAAATTATTAGAGAATTTACCCAAAAATATTAAAATTCAAAATTCAGGAAAAGTTCCGAACATGCACCATTTATCCCCAGAAGACAATCCAAAAGCATTAATTGAACATATTTTCAAAAATTAATTGAAAAGTTATTAATGCGATAACCATGCCATTTATAAGATATCCATTGACTTATATATTAGATAAAATATATTAATGATTGATGATAAAACCGTTTCAGCAAAAAGGATAATAGTATATGGCATATGATATTGGTAAATGTAATGAATTGATCAAAGAGAGCTTTCCTGAGCGTCGTTTACGCATCAGCATTGGCCGCTCAGTTCGTATTTACAGTTTGGTTTGTTTAGCTGCCATCGTTGTGAGTATTATCGGTTTTTTTATATTCAGCAAAGCAGTTAATCCTGTTAAGTTTATGACCCTAGGTATTCTAGCCGCAGCATTTTTAGTAGTATTCGCACTGTTTAACTTTAAAAAACTACAATATTTATACTCATTAAAAGATAAAAATGTTATGCCTGCTTTAGTACCCATCGAGCATATTTATGCGGCAAAAAGTCTGCGTGGTAATACTACAACGGTTGTTGATTATCGCTGGCCTGTTGGCAATCCTAAAACTCTAAGTACAGAGTTTGCAGGTGAATCTGGCCCTTTAGTGATTAAAACTGATGAAAAAGATAAACAATATGCTCTAGCATTATGTGTAGATAAAAAAGATAAAGGTAAATTTATTCCTTATTTAATGGATAAACGTTTGTCTCGCTGCATGCTTACGAGCCAAGAGCGCCTAAGAATACTGCGCACAATTCGTAAAATTAATAAAGCAGCTGAATGATTAAGCAACTTAGAATTTTTGAGCAATAGCCATGATCCCGTTGGCTATTGCTTTTCTTTGTAGCCTACTATTTGTAATATTTTTCCCTTTCTCTTTTCCCTACTTAATTATCTTTCTTGTTGCGATTACTATTCTCAGCATTTGTTTAGCATGGCAACTTCCAAAATATAGAAGAATTTTAATCCTTTGTATCGCAGGTTTTATCATAGGTAATGGGATTGCAATTCCTCAGCTTCTAAACTATCAGAAGTCTTTATCACTTCTTCCAAAAACTGACAATTATGAAGTGATTATTCAAAAAGTTTATCCGAATAGCGAAATGGTTGAAGCGACAATTATTTCATCATCACTCAATGGCTACACAGTACAAATCTACAATGTACAAAACATTGATCAAATCATTTTAGGTGGTTCATACAAAGGGCATTTTACCATTCAAATGAATCGTGCCAAATCGTCTTTTCATAAAATCAATCCTCGTTTAACCCATCTTGTTCATAATCGCATTGGCACTGCAAATTTAAGCAAACCATTAATATTAATACAGACGGCAGACTTCATCACCTCTATCCGAACAGACATCTCGAATTATATTCAAAATCAAAATTTCAAAAATAGTCATTTAATGAGCGCATTAAGCGTGGGATTAACCAATGATATTTCACAAACCACTTGGGATTTATTACGCCAAACTGGCACCATTCATTTAGTAGCAATCTCAGGCTTGCACTTAACTTTCTTAGCTCTTTGGTGCTTTATTATTTTAAAAACATTATTGGGGTTATGCATGGTTCAAAAACCTGCGCCTTATCAAATTGCGGCCATCGGTAGTTTAATCATCGTGATCATTTACGCAATGATTGCAGGAATGAGCCTTCCCACACAACGCGCACTCATTATGTTCGGTATCTTAATGATCGCGCTCATTGCACGCTACCCCATTCTTAACTTATACAGCTTAGCCACCGCTCTTTTTATCGTATTGATCTTATCACCATTTTCAATTGCATCGATTGGTTTTTGGTTATCATTCACAGCGGTATTAATATTGATGTTATTGGGTCAATATCAACTTTCATTGATCTCATCTTTGCTCCTCACACAAATCATCATTAGTTTATTAGCCATACCAATTGTTGTGAGCTTTTTTAACGAAGCGTCGCTCATCAGTCCAGTTGCCAATCTATTTGCAATTCCTTGGACAACCTTGTTAATTCTGCCCTTTTTATTAATAGGCATTATCCTTTTACCGATTTTTCCATCTTTTAGCCATGCTTTATTAACAATTAGTGATGGTAATATTTCAGTATTAATCAATTTTTTACATATTATGGATAACATTCCCTTCAGCCATATTGAAGTACCTTATATCTCTTTACTTTCTGCCATTTTAATAACCGTTTTAGCATTACTTTTGTTAACTAAGATTAAATGGAAAGCCAAAGCGCTTTGTTGCTTAGCTATATTTTTATTGTTATTGAATTCATTAAGAACCGATAAAAATGAGTATTTATACATATTTCCAGTAGGACAAGGTCTATCAGCGCTATTAAAAAGTAATGATAAAACTTTACTATTTGATACAGGCACTTATTTCAGAGGTTATGACAGCGCAAGAACAACTATTTTACCAACATTGAAAAGCATGAATATTCACCAGCTTGATAATATTGTGCTGAGTCATGATAACCAACAACACATTGGCGGTACTCGCACAATACGTAAGGCATTTCCAAGTGCTGAAATGATTGTACATAAAGATTTACAACACATGATTGACAATAGCATTCTTTGCAAAAATTACTCCTATGAAAGTAGCGGATTAATCATTCAGCCTTTACCGATGCAAACAAGTTGTGCTTTCAATATCACAATGCAGGATAAAGTCATTTGGTTAATTGCCAATCTTTCACCAAACGAATGGAATAAATTAATTCGAGATGAGCCTAAGCCCAATGTCGTTCTATTTCCTAATAAGGGGCGATCAAAAGGCTTTAAAATACCCACCGATTGGGATGATGTGATATTGATAGGCTCAACTAAAATTATCCATTCTGATTATTCACACCATAATATTCATAATGCCTATTATGGTGCAATTAAACTAGAAATTTCAGCTGACAAATTAAGCGTTGAATCCGCTAGTGATAAAGAGATTTTTTGGTGGGCGCGTCCAATTGAGACAATTTAGACAATAGATAATGCAAAACCACACCATATAATGGTAAAAAGAACAATCCACAAATCACGATTTTAATCACATAGTCTACAGCCGCAATTTCCATCCAATTTGCAGCCATAAAAGGATCAGAACTTTTATAAAATGCAATCGCAAAAAAGCAAATTGTATCCACTAAATTACCGACAATTGCTGCCAAACTTGGCGCAATCCACCAACGATGATTTTTTCGATAATGATTAAATACCGTAATGTCTAACAACTGCCCCACTAAGTATGCAGCAAAACTTGCCAATGCAATTCTAAACACAAAAGCATTAAACGTAGATAATTCAGCAAAACCCAAAAACTGTCCTTCCACAAATACCACAGAAATTGCATAAGAGGCTAAAAGCGCAGGAAACATAACACAAAATATAATTTGGCGTGCCAAAGATGCACCAAAAATTCTCGCAGTTAAATCTGTAAACAAAAAGATGAATGGAAAAGTAATTGCTCCCCATGTTGTAAATACTGGGCCAATTTTAAAAGGGATTTGCACCAAGTAATTGCTCGAAACAATCACTAAAATATGACAAAAACACAAAATAACCAACGCATAGCGATGGTTTAATAACGTAGACATAAACATTTTAAACTTCCTTAGTTTTTTATCGTGGGAGGATTTCGAACCACAAGCGGCGCATTGTAAATGATTTTTTGCTTTTGTCAAAAATCCTTATGCAAATCATTCTATTTAAAGAACAAATTGTTCAGAAAATGCGATTAAAAAACTATTGAGTTTAATTCATTATTGAATATCATATCTAGCGCAACATAATAAATTAATATAACTTTAAAAGGATAAACATATGTTGAAGAAAACTTTAGTTTTAACTGCGTTATTGGCCACTATGCAATTTTCAAATGCAGAAGTTTTAAATGATAAAAACCCTGAAGGATTTAAACAATTCAGATTTGATTTAATCGAAATGCAAGACATTTCAAATCCTACAAAACTTGGCCATAGAGATTTCTACTTATCGCCTTCAGAAGGCCCAGATGCAGAATGGTTCGATGCTGTTAAGCAAGGCAATACTGCAAAAGTTAAAGAAATGGTCAAAAACGGACAAAATATTGAAGCAAAAGATGAGGCTTCATTTGGCCAAACTGCTCTAGGCTGGGCTGCATTTATCGGCTATGAAGACATTGTTGACTTTTTAATTGAACAGAATGCTGATTTATTTGCAACAGATCGTGCTGATGCACCAAACGCATTAAAATCAGCAACTTTAGGTAAAAATATTAATGTATTTAAAAAGCTACATGAAAAATTAAAAGATAAAGTTGATATTAATAACCAATCTTCTGATAAAGAAGGTGAAACATTATTGATTGTTGCAGCTAGTAATGGTCGAAATGAAATTGTTGAGTATTTATTGCAACAAGGGGCAGATACTAAACCTGTAACAACTATTCAAGATCAAAATCATCCTGCTTATGACCAAGATGCATTGACTTTTGCATGTAGAAATGGGCATACAGATACGGCAAAAATTCTGGTTCAACATGGCGCAACTAATCATAGAACAGGACAACCTGCTTGTGACTATAAAGCTAAATAATTTATAAATTATTTAGCTTTATAAAATATAAAAACTGATTCAATTATATTGAATCAGTTTTTTTATTATCTATCAGTCAAGGCTGTACGATTTAGATGATTGCTTTTGCACGTTCAATTGCTGCTTTCACTTGATTAGGTGCTGTGCCACCAAAGTGATCACGAGCATTCACAGAACCTTCCAAGGTTAGTGCCTCAAATACATCAGCTTCAATCAATGGAGAAAATGCTTGAAGTTCATCCAAACTCATTTCAGACAAATCACGTGATGTATCTACGCCCAATTTAACAGCTTTGCCAACAATCTCATGTGCATCTCTAAATGCAATGCCTTTACGCACTAAATAGTCAGCCAAATCTGTTGCGGTTGAAAAACCTAATTTTGTACGCAAATACATATTATCTTTTTTCGCAATGATTGCAGGAACCATATCCGCAAATGCACGCACTGAACCCAACACGGTATCTGCGACATCAAAAATTGGCTCTTTATCTTCTTGATTATCTTTGTTGTATGCCAAAGGCTGGCTTTTCATCAATACCAATAAACCCATCAAATGACCAAATACACGACCAGATTTACCACGCACTAATTCAGGAACATCTGGATTTTTCTTTTGTGGCATGATAGATGAACCTGTACAGAAGCGATCAGGTAAATCAATAAAATCAAATGCAGGCGTTGACCAAAGTACTAATTCTTCAGAAAAACGCGATAAGTGCATCATCAAAATACTTGCAGCACTTGAAAACTCTATAGCAAAGTCACGATCAGATACTGAGTCCAATGAGTTTTCAGTCGGTGCATTAAAGCCTAATAATTCAGCAGATAAATGTCGATTGATTGGATAAGTTGTACCCGCTAATGCCGCCGCACCCAATGGAGAAAAATTCATGCGCTCACGACAATCTTGAAAACGTGAACGATCGCGCTTAATCATCTCAAACCAAGCCATTAAATGATGACCAAATGTGATTGGCTGAGCAACTTGCAAGTGAGTAAAGCCAGGCATAATGGTTGAATATTCACGCTCAGCCAAATCGATAATGCCCAATTGTAAACGTTTTAATTCTGCATCAATCAAATCCAAAGTATTGCGAAGCCATAAACGAATGTCCGTAGCTACTTGATCATTTCTTGAACGACCTGTGTGCAAACGCTTGCCTGCAATACCAATTTTATTGGTTAATGCTGATTCAATGTTCATATGAACATCTTCAAGCGCAATTGACCAATCAAAATTACCTGATTCAATATCTGCTTGTACTTCATCCAGACCTTTGATAATCGCATCAAAATCTTCTTTCGATAAAATATTTTGAGTGAAAAGCATTTCAGCATGAGCTTTTGAGCCTGCGATATCTTCTCTATACATACGCTGATCAAACTGAACTGATGCTGTAAATGCTTGCACAAATGCATCTGTACTTTCTGAAAAACGCCCACCCCATTGTTGATTAACTTTTTGTTCAGACATCATAAATCCTTTCTCTATTTCACTATTTTCGGAAACTGAATAACAACTTCAGCTCCTTGCATTTTCCCTTCAGAGTATATGGCAATTTTGCCATGATGCTCTTCAATAATTTTCTTAACAATCGCTAAACCTAAGCCAGTACCTTTTAGTTTAGTTGTTACATAAGGCTCAAAAATTTTGCCCATTTGTTCTTGATCAAAGCCCATACCATTATCTTTGATGGATAATATCACCATTCCATCCATTTCACGGGTTTCTAAGTAAACATCCCCTTGTTGATCCATACAAGCTTCGATCGCATTTTTCACTAAATTATGCAATAACTGTCTTAATCTTAAGCTATCACCCAAAATATACATATGATCAGGCGCTAATTTCATATGTATATCCACTTTAGATGGATAATCCTGATAAAGGTACATCACTTCTTTTACCAATTTATTCAAATCAAGCTCTATCAATTGTTGCTGTGAGCTTTTTGCGTATTGACTAAAATCATCTACCATCATTTTCAAGGCTTTTACCTGTGCAATAATTGTTTCAGTAGATTTATCAATCACTTCTTTATCTTTATCCACAAGCTTATCGGAAAAGCGCAGCTTTAAGCGTTCTGCTGATAATTGAATCGGTGTTAATGGATTTTTAATTTCATGTGCCAATCTACGTGCAACTTCGCCCCAAGCAGATTCACGCTCACCACTGATCAATTGAGTAATATCATCAAAAACAATAATCTTTCCACCTTTTAAACCAAGACGATCATTTTCTGCGGAGCCTCGCACAGACAATATTTGCTGAGAGCCATTATGATAACGACTCACTTCCGTGCGCCACTCTTTTTCTGTTGTAGATTGTAAAAATTCAAACAGTGGAATCATGAAACTTTGAAGCGCCTCTGGTGCATGCTTTAGTGATGACATGGACAATTTTTCCATATCGCTCTCTGCAACACCCAAAATAGACAAAGCCGCATTATTAAATATACTCACCTTCCCGTTTTCATCCACCACTAAAACACCTGAAGATAATTTTTCTAATAAAGACTCCAAATGCGAACGTTCAGATTCTAGTAAACTTTGTGATTTTTGCGCAATTTCATGTGCTTTTTTCAATTTTTGAATCATTTCATTAAAAGATGAAGTTAAAAATCCAATTTCATCTTTAGATTTAACACGTATTTTTCGCTCTAAATCACCTTCCGCTACAGCTTTGGTCGCAATTGATAACTCTCTAATGGGATTAACAATGCGTCGTGAAGCAAAGAATGATCCGCCCAAAGCAAGCAATATTGATAACAATGCAACCAAAGCTAAAATCACCAATAAATTCATTTTAAAAGGATAACGAAGTGATTTGAATTGCTTGTAATATTGAACCGAATCGCGTGTTGAATTGGCTAATTCTGTGTATCGATCAGGAATTTCATAAAATGCTTGAATGATGAATGGCGAGTTTTCAGCGAGTTTTGTGACCACCCTTACACGCAGTTGAGTTTCAGCAGTTTGTTCTAAAACAACATATTCCATGCCTTGGGCAACGCTTAGTAAAATAACATCGCTCGGTCGCTCTGGGATCACAGTTTTGAAATCATTCGATGCAAATGCAATCACATTGCCTCGACCATCATAAACAGAGATTTCTAATGCATTGATGCTTTCACGAATATTTTCAATGTACAATCCCAAATCAGTAATGGGTTGCTCTAGCAATCTGCTGGCAGTACTTTGTGTTAAATTTAAAGCATCTAATCGTCTAATATCTAAAGAAGAGCGAGATAGCGCCAGCGCATCATCAAATCCTTTGTCTAAAGAAGTATCAAACCAGCTATCAATACCTTTAAAAACCATAGTGATGGAAAAAAATAATAAAATCATCAATGGTAATAAAGAGATGCCTAAAAAAAACAACATCATACGAACATTAAGACGAGAACCGATATAGCCTTTGCGATACGATCTAATCAATCTGGTTAAATAATGCCCTACAAAAAAAATCAATAGTACAAAACAGATGCCACCCGCTGACAATAGCCAGATAAAATTATTAGAATATTGTGAAACTGACTCTAAAGATTGACTCATCATCGAAAGAATGACAATCAATAACGCAGATAAAATCAATAAAGGTAAAATGCTCTCTTTTCTTGCTCTTTTTACCACGGCTTAAGCTCCCAGTATTTCCAACCCGTATCTAGATTCCAATCTTTAGACAAATAAGCTGGTACTCTCAATGGTGTTGGTAATGCATTAATATTTAATTTTAGCCGTACGCCCGCACGATATTCACGATTATTTTCGCGATCAACGACCTGCAAGTTTAAGTTTTTAGGTTCAGCAATATAAGCCAAGGCTAAACTCAAAGTCGGAAAATTTTCATATTTTTGATTGTGGTGCGTGCGAACAACATATTGCTGGCTCAACGCATTATACGAAATGGTGTAATCGTACTCTTTAGGCAAATTATTGCCTCTTAACCAGACCATCCCAAATTTCTCTTCTGCGACTAATGTATAACTGAATGTTAATGGAATACCATTTTCTAACATCTCTATCTGAACGGGGCTCATTTTAATTGTCGCTTCAACAGCTATTTTATAGTTATTTTCCTGATTGCCTTGTTTCACAAAAACAGTAGAAATCGAAAAATCATTGGCAAAGCTCACTGAAAATAACAAGCTTTGCACAATTATCAATAGTATGATTTTCTTAATCATGAGCCTTTTCAATTAAGCAGTAATAAAAACCATCCATTTTTTCAGATAATTCAGAATAAACAGGCAAAATTTGATAGCCATATTTTTCTCTTTGCGCAAAAGGTAAATCCAGTTCAATTTCTTTGGCATTCTGAGTATTTTCAAAGAAATACTCCATTTGATACTCATTTTCATCTTTTAAAATTGAACAAGTGGCATATAACAAACGACCACCGACTTTTAATTCATTCCAAGCATGCTCTAATAAATCATACTGAGTTTCGATCAATACTTTAATATCATCTGCTTGGCGCAAACGTTTAATATCCGGGTGACGATGAATAATACCAGTTGCTGAACATGGTACATCCAACAAAATAGCATCCACTTCACCTTCTACCGTGAAATCCTCATATGGCTTAGCAGTAAGCACAATTTTTTCAGCCAAGTCTTTTGGAAAAACACGATCAATGTTTTCTTGTACTCTCAGCAAACGCTTTTCAACACTATCAACCGCATAAATAGTTTTTAGTTCGCTATTTCTTTCCAACATTGCAATTGTTTTACCGCCCGGTGCGGCACAGGCATCAATGATGACTTCATTATTTTTCGGTGCCAATAATAAAGCAGCCAATTGTGCGCTGGCATCTTGAACTGAACTCATACCTTCAAAAAAGCTAGGTAAATTAGACACACTCACAGCTTCTTTTAACACAATTGCGGAGTCTACAAATGCATGTTTTTCATGTTCTACTGAATTTTGAGTTAAAAATTCTGAATATTGATCGCGATCTGTCTGTAAAGGATTAACGCGAATCGTCATCTGTGGGTGAGTTAAAAAATGTTGAGCAATCGCACATGCATTTTCAACACCCCAATATCTAATCAACGATTCTGACAACCATTTTGGGAGTGAAACTTTCGCTGTATTTTTCGGTAAAGGTTGTAATCCTTCGCGTAAAACTTTGCGCAAAATACCATTGGTTAAGCCAATCGCCCAATCTTTATCCATCAAGCGAATTAAATCAACCCAATTATTAACAGCAGCATATTCTGCTGTATTCATTGTTGTAATTTCATAAATCGCCAATAATAAAGCGATATAAACTTGACGCTCTGATGGCTTAATTGGTTTTTGTAAATAATGGGTCAATTGAAATTCTAATATTTCAAACTGGCGCAATGCACCATAAACCAAATGCTGAACAAAGCGCTTATCACTATCGTTCAACGCATGCATTTCAGTTGTTAAAAGTTCAGTTAAAGACTGACCTTTTTCAACTTTAATGACTATATCAATGGCACAAAAACGAGAATTACTTGCTAATTTTGCATAATTATTAGTAGGCGTTTTTTTTGCTTTGTCTTGCACAAATGATTTTTGATTTTTACTTTTATTCGCATATGGACGTGACGGCTTTGATTGTCCTTTATCATAATAAGTACGCTTTTTTGAATCATCAACTGCATGTTTTTTATCAGTCTTCGCCGGTTTGTCAGACTTTGGCTTATAACTAATTTTTACACCATTTAGAGTGGTTTCATTTGTCATTTATTTTAATTCCTCTAAATGAAGCTGTGTGCCTTTTAAAAAGTCTTTCGCAAGCATTGCTTTTTTACCAGCAACTTGCATTTTTATAATTTCCATTAAATTTGTGCCTGTATTCACAAATAACAAACCATTTCTAACTTCTAATGTACCGGGAGATTTAGTGCTCAATTCATCTATGATGCTCGCTTCCCAGACTTTAAATAACTGATCATTCAATGTTGTATGTGCTGAAGGCACAGGATTAAAAGCACGCACTTTACGATCAATTAACTCAGCAGACTCTTCCCAATTAATGCGAGCTTCTTCTTTTGTTAATTTTTCAGCATACGTAATGCCTTCTTCTGGTTGAGGTGTTGGTTTTGATTGACCTTCTAAAATTGTTGGCAAAGTTTCAATCAGCAGTTTAGAGCCAATTTCTTCCAACGCAGAAAAAAGTTCAGCAGAATTCATCGTGTTAGTAATCGTTACTCTAGCTTCACTCCAAACAGCACCAGTGTCTAGGCCTTTATCCATTTGCATAATTGCAATACCTGATTCAGCATCTCCAGCTTCAATCGCTCTCTGCACAGGTGCAGCACCTCTCCAACGTGGTAATAATGATGCATGAATGTTAATGCAACCTTTTTTCGGTGCATTTAAAACAGCTTCTGGCAAAATCAAACCATAAGCAACTACAACCATAACATCAGCATCTAATGCTTTTAATTCTGCCTGTGCATCTTCTTTTCTAAGTGATAGAGGTTGATAAACAGGAATATTGTGCAACTCAGCCAATTCTTTAACAGGACTTTTAGCAAGTTTATTCCCACGACCTTTTGGCCTATCCGGTTGAGTATAAACTGCAACGACATTATAACCCGCAGATAACAATGCAGATAAAGCATGTGTAGAAAACTCAGGCGTTCCTGCAAAAATAACTTTAGTATTCTCTGGGGTTGTCATTAACGATCTGCCTCCATCTCTTTCAAATATTTCTCTAGTTTTTTCAATGCACGCTCACGTTTTAAACGAGAGAGATAATCAATGAATAAAATACCATTTAAATGGTCCAGTTCATGCTGAATACAACGTGCCAACAACTCTTCAGCTTCACGCTCAAAGTATTCACCCTTAACATTTTGAGCCCTAATCTTAACAGCAAATGCACGCTCTATCGGCCCACTATAAATACTTGGTAGAGACAAACATCCTTCTTCTGCATCGGCCAGCTCATCAGACTCCCAAATGATCTCAGGATTGATATAAATCATAGGATCGCTTTTATTTTCACTACAATCCGTGACAAAAACCCTTCTTAAGTCATTGACTTGGTTAGCAGCTAAACCGATCCCTTTATGCTCATACATTGTTTCAAGCATGCCATTGGCAAAGGTATATAAGTCCTGATCAAAGGTTGTAACAACACTTGCAGTTTTACGAAGTGTCTCGTGTGGTACGTAAATTACATCAAGTTTTGACATTAAAAAGAATTACCTATCTATTACAAAAAAATCATATATTTCTTGCGTTTAACAGCTAATTTAGTATTGTATCTTGCTAAACGCTTCAAAAATTCCGATAATCTTATCAAATTTTTGTTTGCATTAATATTAATAAGGATAATTATATGAATATAAAGCGCCTAATCATTGCAACAAGCTTGCTATGCGCATCATTATCAATGGCCGCAACATTAAAACCAGATGCTCCTCAACATTATGTAGTTCAATCAGGCGATTCTTTATGGAACATCGCGAAGTTATATACTGATAGTCCTTGGGAATGGCGCCAGCTTTGGAAAAATAATCCTCAAATAACAAATCCAAACAGCATCTATCCTGGCGATGAATTATCTATTGTTAATGGCACAATTACTTATAAAAGAAATTTTAAAGCCAATAACTCAAAACAACAAGGTGGCATGCGTACTGTTAAATTATCACCACAATTAAGAGAAGTTCCTATTGAACTAGGATTACCTGTTATTTCTTATGAATATCTACAAGGTCAATTTGTGGATATGGACATTGTCAATTCAGACCAACTTAAAAATCTACCATATATTATTGATTTTGAAGACAATCGATTAACAGGTTATGCCAATATAAAAGCCTTCGTTAAAGGTGATTTACAACCTGGGAAAACATACAACGTTTATAATCGAGGCGTCACTCACAAAGGGACTAAATTAGACAACATTAAAAAAGGCAATCAAAAAAAAGATGTTGAAATTGGTACTGAACTAACAAAAACAGGTGAAGTGGTTGTTGAAAATAGCAAAGATGGTATCTCTACGGTTTATATCAAAAGTACAGTTGATCGAGGCATCGCACCGAGTCAATTATTAATTGAACAGCAACCAACGAGCATGATTGGAAACTTATATTTTGAGCCAAAATCCGCACCACAAAAAACTGAAGCACAAATTGTGAACACACCTGGTATGCTTAAGAGCGTTGCCGTTGGTGGCAATGTTGTACTGGATAAAGGTTTAGATGCTGCATTATCACCTGGCGATCTATTGTTAGTGCAACAGCCTGATATTTTTAAAAATGATCCTATGAACTCAAACAAGCGCTTACGAATTCCTGGTCAAGCAGCTGGTATTGTCATGGTTTATAAAGTATTCGATCGCATGAGTTTGGGAATTGTTATTGAAAGCACAAAACCTGTTCAAAAAGATATGATGGCAGTAACACCGTATTCTAATTATTAATAAAAAAATGATCATTATTGCCGAATAGATTTCAAAATTTATGAGTTAAAAAAGCTGAATCAAATAATGATTCAGCTTTTTTTAATTAGCATGCTTCAAATTATTATAAATAGTATATTATATAAATAATTAACATAATACTATGAGATTATGCCAAGAATAATTAATACATGGAATATTAATAATGAACAATGCTCTCTCTCGCAGAAAATTCCTGAAAAGCCTCATTATTGCTGGCGTTTCTGTTTATATTGCAAAGCCATTCAGTAAGGCTTATGCCGCGCTTTTCGAAGAAAATATATTACAAACGCCTGACTGGAATCCAAAGACCAAAACTATCAAATATCGCACCGATGCTTTTGCTAAAGTCACAGGAAAAAAAGTTTTCTCGATGGATATTCGCGCTATGGACATGCCTCATTGGCCACAACAACAGGCATATGCACTTGTTATACGAGTCACTCAAGCTGATAAAATTTATAATGGTTTTGATTTAAGCTTACTCAGCGAAGATCTGGTACCCGATAAAATTATAACGGCAGAAGATTTAGAAAAAGATAATATCAAATTCCCTAAATTCTTTGGCATAGATGTGCTTCTCCCTAAAGGACAAACACCTGCTTACTTAGGTCAAGCAGTAGCAATTTTAATATTCAACGATTTTGCTAAATTTAAATTTGCCAAGGATACTTTAAAATTCAAAGATGAAATTATTATCTATGGTGAAACAACAGGACCACTAGAGAGAAATCCTTGGGGAACGTATCGTGGTGTAAGGATAGGTGCAGAAAACCCTTATGATGAAGATGTATATTCGAGTTTAAAAGATGCCCCTATTAATCCTCTAATGCTTAAAAAACGTTTACCTGTTTGGCCTGAAGGCAGTGAGCATGGAAAATTAGATGAAGAAGGAATGTATTACGCAGATCAATTAGCACAAAGCTTTGAAAATCCAAGTAATGATCATTTAATCTTAGAGCGTGAATTTTATTCTCAATCCATAGACACTTGTGCCATGGAGCCTAATAATTCCAATGGTTGGTATGATGAAAAAGAAGAAGCCCTGCATCTTGTTGTTGCAGCTCAATCGCCTTACGAAGTAATGAACTCTGTAGTTGAAGTTATTAATCGCTCGACCTTTAAACTTAAAAAACTTTTTTTACATCCTTGTGCAACCGTAGGTTATGGATCAAAAGATCATGCTCCTGAACCGATTATAGGTGCGATCGTTGCATTATATGGCAATGGTAGACCTGTTCGTTTAGCCAATGATCGCTATGAACAATTTCAGTCTGCATTAAAACGCCATGCATTTGATATGAAATACAAACTAGCGATTAACAAAAAAACAAAAAAAATCGAATCTTTTATAGGTGAATTCATTGGTAATGGCGGTGGTCGTTGCAACTTTACACCCAGCGTAATGATCGTTGGGGCAACGGGTGCGCAAGGCATTTATTATATCCCTAAAAGTGATTTAACAGCGATTGGCATTGCTTCTCGGGCTGTAGATGCCGGTTCTGCACGTGGTTACGGCACCATTCAAGCGATGCCTGCACTTGATACGTTAATGGATGAAGCTGCGAGATTATTAGCAGTTGATCCCGTTGAATTTAGACTCAATAACCTTCTAGAATCTGGGATGAAAAATACACAAGGCGCCATTCCTGGTGGTGCTATGCGTGGTAAGGAAGTTTTAACGCGCTGTGCAGAACACCCAATTTGGCAAGATCGATTAAATAGAAAGACAAATTTTGAAAAACAACATCCAGGTAAATTATTTGCAACAGGTATTTCATGCGTTCAAAAAGATTTTGGCACAGGTGCAGAGTCTTCATTTGCTAAAATTGAAATTGCTGAAGATGGAAAGATTTCTATGTGGCACAGTGGTGTAGAAATCGGAACTGGCATGTCTACATCACAATCTGTTATTTGCTCTGAATGGTTAGGAAAACCTGCGGATGAATCTTATTATGCGCTTACAAACTGGCCTGACTTACAGATGCACACAACAAATCTCGGGAATTTAACGCAAATAGAGCAAGATAAATTACAAAAAGATCCTTTATGGTCTCCTGCTTATTCATCGCCATCTAGCGCCAGTAACTCTGCATACTTTTTCTCTCACGTGACGACCGAGACTTCTCGTGTGATCTTTGATTATGGAATTTGGCCAGCGGCAGTTTCTATCTGGTCGGAAGGAATTGGAGGCGGTCAATTAGCACCTTTATCAGTAAGAAAGGCTGATGCAAGATGGACTGATCGAGGTTTAACAGCAGGTGGATTAGAACCTTTACCTTTAGATAAAATTGCTAAACGAATGCATGAGCTTAAATTAGTCACAGGTGCTGTAGGCCATGGGTTTAATCGCTGGCAGTGGGCTGAGGCAGATTTTACAATTAATAAAGAATCATCCCGCAGACCATTGGATGGCTTATCTTTAAAATATGGCAATCAATCCTATGTGACCAATAACCGCACACAAGTATATTATCCACCTGTACAACGCAGTAATGCCGGTGTTACTTATTACACAGCACTTGCTACAACAGTAGAGCTCTCAATAGATACTGCCACTGGCAACATTCAAGTATTAAATCATCATACGGTGACTGAATGCGGCAACGTTATTGTGCCACAATTGGTATCAGGACAAATTGAAGGTGGTGCTGCAATGGGCATTGGCCATGCATTATACGAATATCTACCACTATATGAAGATGGTCCTGGTAATGGTACTTGGAATTTCAATCGCTATCACTTACCGCTTGCAAATGAAGTGGCCGTCTGGACACAAACCAATGAAGTACTGCCCCCACTTTCAGAAACCGATCCACCAAAAGGGATGGCTGAAGTTGTAATGATTCCTATCGTATCTGCCATTACCAATGCAATTGCAGACGCAACTGGGCACTATTTTAATAAACACCCTATTTTGCCAAAAGACATCTTGGAGATTCTATAATGAAACTAACCTACAAACCTTTAAGCGTAACTATTAATGGCGAAACAATTGAACATATGGAGTTACCTGAAGGGCTAATGATGATGGACTTTTTGCATGAATATGTAAATTTAACCGGCTCAAGAATGGGTTGTGGACAAGGTATTTGTCATGCTTGTGTCATAATTTTAGATAATCCTGATGGCACTAGTGAAGAAATTCGCACTTGTATTACAGGGGCTCACTTTTTTAATGGTAAATCCGTTAGAACGATCGAAGGCATTGCAACGCCAGACTCTAATGATCCAAATAAAGAAAAACTGTCTTCTATTCAGCAAGCATTCATTGATAATTTCAGCTTTCAATGTGGTTACTGTGCACCTGGTTTTGTCAATGCAGCAACAGTATTTGCTGAAAAACTTATGAGAGAGCCCATTGAACGCAAAAATCTTGAATCTGCCATTGAAGATGCTTTAAATGATCACATTTGTAGATGTACAGGTTATGTTCGTTATTACAACGCAGTGCGTGATGTTGTATTGAATACACCGGGATTAATCAAAGGCTGATGATATGAAAAAACGCATTGCATTAGGCTTAATCCTGATCATTATCGCTGTGATTGGCTTCTTAACATGGCAAGAACATCGACAACCTTCCACACCTGAACAACATGTAAGTTTTAACCATGAAATCATTGCTCATGGTGAATACCTTACTAAGGTTGGCGACTGTGCATCTTGCCATACGGCTGTAGATGGTGCGATGCTAGCGGGCGGTTATCCTATGGCAACACCTTTTGGCTTACTTTATGCCAGTAACATTACGCCTTCAGCAGAATATGGCATCGGCCGTTGGACATCAGATGATTTCCATAAAGCGATTACAGAAGGCATAGCACCACCTAGTCGCCATCTTTATCCTGCGATGCCTTATAGCTATTTTCATAACATTACCAGAGAAGATTCGAATGCCATTTACGCATATCTAATGTCAATTCCGCCGATAGACATTCCTGCTTTAAAAAATCAACTAGGTTTTCCATTCAATCAACGTTCATTATTAATTGGTTGGAACATGTTGTTTTTTGATAAGTCACCATTACCTTCAGCTTCTATCGGTGATTCGGACGAATGGAAACGAGGCAAATACATCGTAGATACTTTAGGACATTGTGCTATGTGCCATTCACCCATGGGTGAATTTGGCGAGCTGAAGCGTGATCAGGTGTTACAAGGTGGAATTTTAGGACGTTTTGCGGCTCCTGCACTCACACCTTCTGCTTTATCTGAGCGTGGCTGGACACATAATGATTTAAAACAATATCTCACCAATGGCATTTCTCAACAAGGCTCTGCATTTAGCGATATGTATTTAGTCATTCACAATAGTACTCAATACATGAAAGAAAATGATATCGATGCGATTGCAACTTACCTTATGGGAGATAAACCCCTTGCACCAAAGTCTATTTCACCATCTATTGGCAATGATAATGGTAGACAAATATATCTTGAATTATGCTCTGGCTGTCATAATCTAGATGGTTCAGGAAAACCAAACGTTGCTGTTGCAATGCAAAACAATAGTACTGTGCGCAATCCAGATGCTCATAATTTGATCGTAGCAATTTTAGATGGCTTACCTTGGCAATCTTTTCCAAATGATGAACGTTTCCAATCAATGCCCAGTTTTGCAAAAGATTTAGATAACAATCAAATTTCTGATTTAGTGAACTATTTACGTGCAACTTGGGGAGGTTTACCAGAAAACATCTCTCCTGATCAAATTGAAGGTCTACGCAAAAAATGATGATCGGTTTATTATTGATGGCCGCTGGTAGAAGCCAGCGGTTTAAAGCAACTCATAACGGAATGCATAAATTATTGCACCCTATGAATGATTTATTTGAATCAATGCTTGAAACTACTTATAAAACTGCCTCTCAAGTATTTTCATCAGAGAATATTTGCATCATCGTCAATCAAGAGGAACAAGAAGTCCAAGAAGCCGCACAAAAATTAGCTAGCCCAACTTTGCCCATTCAAAGTAATGGAATTGGGGAAAGCCTAGCTCAGGCTATTCATGCCCATCAACACTATGATGGGCTATTGATCTTGCATGCCGATTTACCATTCATACAATCCGCAACAATACAATCAGTGCATGATGCATTACAAAGCCATGATATTGTTCGCCCAGTTTATAAAGAAAAATTTGGACACCCCGTTGGCTTTCAAAAACAACGATTCGCAGAATTAATTCAATTAAAAGGAGATGAAGGTGCTAATAAAATCTTAAGAAATTTTACAGTACACTCCTTATCAGTTGAGGACCCCGGCATTATCTATGACATAGATACCCTTCACGATTTTAATAATAGACCAATGATATGAAAAATTTAGATTTAATTGTTATTGAGCATGCCATTGAATGGCTTAATTTTAATCAACCCATTTGGCTCTGCACTGTTTTACACACATATGGCTCTGCACCTAGATCACCAGGTGCTTTACTCGTCGCCACTTCTGACGGCCAATATTCAGGCTCTTTATCTGGTGGCTGCATTGAAGAAGACTTTCTAAAACAAATTGCCCAACACAAATTTTTAGAACCCAGCCAAATCATCCGATATGGCTCGGGAGAATCAGATTTCAGACCAAACGTTGCACTGCCATGTGGTGGAAGCATTGATGTATTAGTGGAATATCTCGAGCCCAATCCACATAATCTCGACATACTAAAAAAAACACATTTAGCAATCTTAGGTAAACTTTCCTTACAAAAAACTGTCAACATAGGCAATCGAGCCGAGTTGATTGAATCCACCGATAATCTTCCTCAAAAAATAGAGTGGGATCAAAACAACGTTTCAATCAATTTACAGAGTTGCACTACAATTTTTATCGCCTGTATTTCCACAGTTGCACTTTATTGTATTGAATTTGCCAATGCGCTTGGTTTTAACATTATTGTTTGTGAAGATCGTGAAGAAGAACTAAGACAAATCACGCAAAGCCCACTCATTAACCATGTCGATTTGATCCAAACTTTCCCTGCAAGCTATTTAGAAAAATATGGTTGTACAGCTCAAACAGCTATTTTATCTCTCACACATGATCCTAGAATCGATGATTTAACAATGATGGCAGCACTCGAAACACAAGCATTCTACATTGGTGCAATGGGATCTCAGAGAAATAGCGATAATCGTTTGGCTCGCTTACGTGAATGCACTGATTTTTCAGAAGAAATTTTAAGCAGAATTCATGCGCCGATTGGTTTGCCACTTGGCAGTAAAACACCTGCAGAAATCGCATTGGCGATTATGGCCGATATTGTCAAAACAAAAAACTTAGCCAATTAAATATAAAAAAGCCATCATGAAGATGGCTTTTTTATTTAACTTATTATTTTAGTTTTCCAACATCTTTAGCGCTGATGGGTGCAGATTGCCCACCCCATTCAGCCCTTGCCCACATCAATAAATCTGCAATGTCTTGATTGCTCATACGATCTTTAAATGCTGGCATTGCATACATTCTTTGACCATTTGTATAAGTGGTTGTTGCCAATCCATTTAAAACGACTGAAATCAGTGTTTCAGGATTATCCATCGCAATGATTGCATCACCTTTTAAGGGTGGCACAACATTTGGAATACCTGCTCCATCCATACCATGGCAACTAGAACATGCTGCAACATAAGAAAAACGGCCATTCATTAATCTTTGTTCAACAGGTAAATCAGCAACGATGGGTTCTGGCGCTGGCAAGGGTTTTGCATTCAATAATTTTCCTGATGAATCCGTTAGCAAATAATTCGCCATGGCAGCAACATCTGCTTCTTGCATTTGTGATGTTGAAAAATGCGTGACCGTATTCATGCCAGCAAATGATGCCCCTTGCGGGGAAATACCAGTATGTAAATATTGTGTCAGCGACTCTACTGAATAACCATTTTTGGATAACATTTCAGGCGTAATGTCAGGAATTGCTAAGCCTTCAATGAATCCACCTGATAATCCTTTATCAAACTCTGTGCCCATCATAAAGTTTGTCGGGCCATGACATGCCGCACAATGCGCTAAGCCTTCCACCAAATAAGCACCACGATTCCATGCATCTGTGCGATTAGGATCATTCGGTGCTTGGCGATCTGGAAAATTTAATAAAGTCCAAAAATTTAAGAACGGTCGAACTGGCAAAGCAAATACACCAGTATTTTCAGGGTTTGGTTGAGCGATCGGAGGAATGCTCATCATATATGCATACAGTGCATCTAGATCATCCGGCATTGTAATGTGTGTGAATATAAATGGCATTGCGGGATATAAGTTACCTTGTTTGCCAATGCCATCTTTCAACGCACGATGAAAATCTGCACGCGTATAATTACCAATCCCATAAGTTTTATCAGGTGTAATATTTGTAGAATAGATTGTGCCAAAAGCGATACTGATTGGCACACCACCCGCTCCCATTTCACCATTCGGTAATGAGTGACAACCAAAACAGTCTCCTGCCAGAGCCAATTCTTTGCCTTTAGGAATCAAAGCTGTCATTTGTGCTTCAGTTAATGGTACTTCAACATCTGGTGCAACACTAGATTGACGAAACACACCCAACAAAATAGGCATAGCAATCACAGCACCTAACACAATAATGCCAATGGACCATTTACGTAAACGAGAAGTCTTTTGTTTCTTCTTTTTCATATCGTTTCCTTATCCAATGACGCAACCGGGCGTTTCTAATGCGACTTGACGCACAGCTTCATAGTAACGCACATAACCTGTACAGCGGCAAATATGATCATTCAAAGCTTCTTCGATTGCTGTTTGTAAATGCTCTTTTTGAATCGGCTGTTTTTTCAAACGATCAATAAATACTGTTGCAGCCGCCACAAAACCAGAGGCACAATAACCACATTGGAAGGCAAAGTGATCAATGAATGCCTGCTGGATTGCCGTTAATGTAGCTTTTCCTTCGGCATCTTTGCCTGCTTGCCCTTCAATCGTAATAATATTTTTACCATTGAAAAAATGTGCGCCATAAATACATGTTCTGCTTTCGATAATATTGCCATCATCCTGCAACTCAACAATCGTACACGCATGGCAAATTCCTTGGCCACAGCCAAAATGCGTGCCTGTTAAGTCTAAATATTCATGTAAAAAATCGATCATCATTATGTCGATCGGCACATCAATCGGCCCTATTTTTTCACCATTAACAGTCATGCTTAATGGCTTTGTCTCAATCACTGGCGCTATATTTGTCTTACTCATGCTAATGCCTTTTTAATCTTGTCAGGTGTAATCGGAAACTCATAGAAACGTTTACCCGTTGCATGGGTTAAAGCATTACCTGTTGCAGGTAATATTGGTACCATGCCAAGTTCAGCCATTCCTTTCGGCGGCGATGTTTCTGATAATGGCGGCAAATAATCAATGCTTTGATTCCATACCGCGACATCTTTTGCCCTTGGTACGATATAACGGTTAAAGTTCCAAGTACCATTCCCTGGCCCATCTTCATACAATGGCAACTCTTCCATTAAGGCATGTCCTAAGCCCATTGCAGTACCACCCTGAATTTGCCCTGAAACCAATTCAGGTACAATCATTGTTCCCGGATCCATAATCATATGATGGCTCATAACTTCTACATCGCCTGTAAAAGTATTCACATTCAGCTCAACCAAACAAGCGGCAGGTGTAACAGTTGTTGGGTCAGCGCCCGAGCGATTATCAGCGGCATAATATACTTTTTTGCGCTTAATAAAATGGAATCCCGCTGTGGTCATTTGCTCGCGTAAATGTTTAGGAGCACCATCACCATACTGAACAGAAATGGCATCTAAGGGTAAATTAACATTACCAACCGTTGGGATATCAAAATCTGCCCTTGCCCAGTGCCAAGTCGAGTAAGCATGTACTGCAACACCCGTAATCAGACCTAATTCATGAGCTTTTTTCGCCAAAACATCAAATGGGATTGGTTTCATTCCACCACCACCAATGCCTTCAGGTCCGACTCGAATGTCTGAAAACTGAACATCATAGCTGCCCATAGATCCGCCGCCAACACCTTCGCTCCAAATGGCTTTAGCTGCTGGCCATAATGTATTTTCTAATAAGAATTTACCTGCTTGGCGTGTACCAAAACCAATATAATAAACACCGCTCGATGAGCTCATGTCTGGAATTAATCCAGGAGTCCAATATGGCGTATCTTTACTTTTATAATCTGTTGTTAATGGCAACTCATCAAATTCTGTCACACCAAATTCAACAATATCAGGCACTTTTCCTAGTGCTTGCCAAATCATCACCTGCTGTGCAGTTGTACCACCTGTACCAATTTCTTGTACACAATGACGCATGGTTAATTTGCCATCTGCATCAAATGATAAAGATAAAATCGTTGGTACACCACTTGAACCATAAACTTGCTGAACTTGTGAAAAACCAACGCCATATAAACGCCCTGGGTTTTTCGCCTCATAATCTTTTTTAGCTTGCTCACGATTGACCCATAACGGATGTTTGGCAGCTAAATCTAACATTTCAACATTTCTTGGATCACCTGCGATAATTCCACCCTGAGTATTTGGATATCCATCCAAAATGGCATTTCGACGGCGCAACTCAACAGGATCAATTTTCAATTCACTTGCAATTTCATCCACCATTAACTCAGTGATCGCCATAGATTGCAATGATCCAAAACCACGCATAGAGCCTGCTTCAACGGCTGGGGTTGCCATAGCAATTGCGGTTAGATCTGAATTAGGGAAATAATAAATGGATTGAGCACCACGCACAGCAACGTGAGAAACCGCTACAGATAAATTCTCTCGCCCGCCACCATTACAATTATAAGTGCCTTTGAGCACTTCAAATTTACCGGTTTTTCTATCCCCTACTATCGTCACGTCCATTTCAATAGAGTGGCGTTTCATACCCATTTGGAATTGTTCATATCGATCATTCGCCATGCGCACAGGATATTGACTATAAAAACTTGCTGCCATTGAATAGATTGGAAACACAGAATAATCTTTGGAGCCATAACCAACCGTTGATCCTGTCAATAAAATAATTGTTTCAACAGGAAAATGCTTATTGTTTTTGGCTAAATCTGCAGCCATTTCCACAACACCAGCCGGAGATTGTGTCGCAGTCATAATATGCAAAGTTTTGGTTGCAGCATCATACCAAGTATTTGAGTTGTCTGGCTCAAGTGCAACAGGATCTATCGACTGGGAAAAACCTTTACGCTCTAGCACAAATTTTTCAGGATCATTTTTTGCATTCTCAATCGCCTTGACCAAATCTGCAACATGCTCCATTGCGATGGTTTGTGTATCAGGTTTTTGATCAGCCTGACGCAAAGCAGCGACAAAACTACCTGCACGATCCTTACGAATTACAGGTGGGATATGTGAGGGTTTGTGATGAGGTGCAAACGGTGGCCAAACTACTGTATTGCCATCAAATGCCCCCTTTATGCCTGCATCAATATAAGGTGAAAATACAGATGGATCATAAGGCGTTGCACCACCAATTCTTACATAACGTGCAACACCATAATTTTTAGGTGGTTTAATGCCTGTGACTTCACCATATTTGACAACATCAGTATTGAATTGCAACATGCGCTTGGCTGTATTAAAACGCGGAAAATCGTTATAAACCAAAATCGCCACAGGATGCCCTAAAATTGGAGAGGTTGTGCCTTTAGGTAAAAGAATGTTTTCACCATAAAAGCCATGCCCCATTGCATCTTGTGGAACATTTAAACCATCTCTAACCAAATCTTCTTGCAAAATCAAAACATCAGGCTGCAAATGGTCACCCAAAATAGATAAATCAACTCCTTCAAAAGTGCGATCTGCATGCGTTACCTTCAGCATAAATGCATAACTTTGTTGATCTGGCCAATCAGGAATATTTTTGGCACGATAATCACGAGCAAAGTTTTTATGGCCAGTGACTTTTCTAATCGCGTCCCAGCGAAATTTAGCTTTACCATTTTTATCTATCCAATCACTCGATGATTGACCTGAATTAACCTGCAATGCATTAGCGACTGGTAACTTTCCAATCATAACTGTAATGCCTGCGATCACTCCCAGCTTAATAAAGCCGCGTCGTGAAGTATTAATGCCCATTCTATGTCTCCCCTTTATAGATTTGGCTTACTCTTAGATAATATGATCGGAATATTTAAACTAAACATACAAATAATATTATTGTAATCAGATTATAAAACCCATTTTTTTTAATATATTATCTAACTAATTTGCTAATGAGATATATCATACTGAAAAACCCATTATCGATTCAAGATAAATAAAAAAGACCCCTAAAAGGGATCTTTTTTATTAGAAATTATGATTTTTTATGAATCATGGCAGTACAAATCATACTAACAAAACATATGGCGCCCATGATGCCCATTAATGTCGTCATCGGCCAAGGCTCAATGACTTTAAAGTGCGTCACACCCCAGCTCATGACTGCACCGAAACCAAATTGAAATGCAATCGCTAAACCAGCAGCAGCACCGGCTTGTTTTGGAAAACGCCCCATCAAAGAAGCGATACAGTTAGCATTTAAACTTCCTGTCATGGCAATAAATAACCAAATGCCAAACATTATGCTCCACATCCCCGCATCATTAAAGCCAAGCACAAGCAACAACATCGCTGCACAAAATAATACTGATGCACTAAATTGAATCATTTTTTGTGGGCCAACTCTACCAACAAAAAATGCATTGGCAAACGTCATCATCATAATGCCAAAGATATTGGCTGCAAATAGATAAGCGTATTGATGTCCACTTAATCCAAAATGCTCAATAAATACGAAAGGCGATGCAGTAATATAAACAAACATTCCCGCAAAAGCCGAGCCCATACAAAGAATATAAGCCAATCCTTTTGGATTTAAAGCAATTTGCCAATAAGATTTAAATACACTCATGATATTTGGCAAACGACGCTCAGGCTCTAAAGTCTCTGGTACTTGTGTGCCATAAGCCACAAAACAAACTGCTGCAAAAATAAATAAAAATATGAAAATGGATTGCCAACCAAAGTTTGTCATTAAAGTACTGCCTAAAATGGGAGCAATTAATGTGGCGATCATTGTGATGATCTGCATCCACGATAAAATTTTTGCGGCATCTTTAACTGCATACAAATCTCTTACAATGGCGCGCGCCAAAACTGATGCGCTAGCACCTCCCAAAGCTTGAAGCAAACGAGAGCCTAATAAAAACTCTGCCGTAGGTGCAAAAATGCAGCCCAAAGTTGCTAATAAGTAGATAACTATACCGCTCATCAGCAATTTTTTACGGCCAAAATGATCAGATAATGGGCCATATATCAACATTCCGATGCTAAAACCAATTAAAAACACAGTAATGGTTTGCTGTATTGCATCTGCAGAAGCAGCTAAATTTCCGGCAATTTCCGGCAATGCTGGCAAATACATATCAATGGATAATGGCCCAAAAGCAACCAAAGATGCCAGAATTAAAACAACATATTTTGAAGGTTTGACAATATTCATAAATTTTCCATTATGTTTACAACATATCTTTAAGCATTCTTTTAAAAAGCTCGACTTCTTCAGGTTGATAGCGTGATAACACTTCTGCCTGATGCTCTTCGGCAATATCAAATAAACTTAATGCTTGAGTTTGTCCTTTTTCTGTCAATTGAATATCTTCATTTTCAATTTGAATTAACGCTTTACGCTCTAAAATTTCTAATGCTTGATCAATTTCCCTCATTGGAATTGCTGCAGCTTTAACCATTTGATTTTTGTTTTTTGCTAAATTAGCAGCAATCACTAATAAAATTCTAGCTTCACTACTTCTTAAGCCTGAGGCTAGTTGTTTTGGATAATACTCTTCTTGATATGAGCGTAGCGCTTGCAATAATAAGTAATAGATATTCGACGATAATTTAGTGTGTAACTCTTCAGTTAAGATAACGGGTGCATCTTCAGCTTTTTTACGAAGGCTTGGATGTGGAAATAAAGCAGAGTAAGCTCCTTGATGATATAACAATGGAGCTCTACCAAAATCTTTAAATGATAATACTTTACCCAACAATATAATATGGTCGCCAGCATCAATTTCTTCGATTAATTCACATTCAAATTGTGCTGAAACATCATCAATTAAGAGTGATTTTCCAATACCTTCTTGATGAGGGACACCCGAAAAACGATCTTCCTTATAACGCGCAAAATTATTAGAAATATGAATTTGATCCGCAGCCAAAACATTAACTGCAAAATATTGAGCTTGATGAAACACTGAGTAGCTATTGGCCCTTTTATCTACGCACCATAGAATCAAAGGTGGATCTAAGGAAACTGATGTAAAACTATTTGCTGTCATCCCTACCTTGTTACCATCGTCGTCTTGTGCAGTTACAACAATTACACCTGTTGCAAAATTTCCTAAAGCCCTACGAAAAGAACGACTATCCCACTCTAACATCCACTGACTCCTTCATTGACCCAATCAAGTATTACTTGCATCTTAGCATTCGCTCGGTCGGTTAATGTAGCATGGCTTTACGATTAATGAAATTAAGTGAGAAAAATATTCGGAGAATTTGAACATTAATTTTTGAATGACTTATTTATTATTATTTTGGATTTAGTTAATTTTTAATATATGTTTATATAAGCTTATTTTTCAATATGCCATTTTTGAGGAGCTTTGATGAAACGTCTTATTTTAACCACTCTATTTTTATCTTTAAGCTTTACTATTTTACAGGCACAAAATGTCGAAATTCATGCAGTAAAACAATTTGATAAAGAAAAATATTTGGGTAAATGGCATGAAGTTGCTAGATTACCTAACTTTTTCCAAAAACAATGCATTAAAAATATTCAAGCCGAATATGTTGAAAAAAATGGTGGCATAGAAGTGATTAACCAATGCACCAAAGAAGGTAATATTACTGATACAGCAATCGGCTTTGCTACTTTTGAAAATGAAATTGGCAGTGAATTAAAAGTTTCTTTTTTACCTGAATATATTCGTTGGTTGCCTTTTACAAAAGGTGATTATTGGGTATTGCGCATCGATCCTGATTATCAAGTTTCACTCGTGGGTGATCCTGATCATGAATATTTATGGGTTTTAGCAAGAGATCCTAAAGTTTCTCCTGAAATTATCCAAGATTACCTCAAGACTGCTCAAGATTTTGGCTACAATAATTTGAATGAAATTATTTACACACAAACAGATTAATCAATATTTAGCCATTGAAAACTACAAAGCTCCGTATTAATCGGAGCTTTTAGTGATTGAGATGATTAATGTAATGGGCTGAATAATAACAATAGTGATAAAACAAACATAAATATCGCGATCATACTGTCTAAAATTCGCCATGCATTTGGTTTCATAAAAATAGGTCTTAGTAATCGTGCACCATAACCCAGTGCAGTAAACCAAGTAATGCTTGCAACACAAGCCCCTACACCAAATAATACTTGAGCATTTCCTTCATATCTTGTTGAAATACTGCCGATTAAAACCATTGTATCTAAATAAACATGTGGATTTAGTAATGTAAAAGCTAAGCAGGATAAAAACACCTGTTTTTGACTGACCATATGTGCATCAGAAATGGTTAACGCTCCAGAACCTTTCCATGCTCTTAATGCCGCTTGAAAACCATAGTATGCTAAGAAAGCAGCCCCACCAAATCGTAAAACATTCAATAATAATGGTAACTCTTTAACCAAAGCACCAATACCGGCAATCCCACAAATGATTAAAATAATATCTGCAATCGCGGAAGTTAAAACAACAGTACCAATATAGTTGCGTAAAATTCCTTGTTTCAAAACAAAAGCATTCTGTGCACCAATTGCAATAATTAAACCTGCACCTGTAATAAATCCAGACAACAAAGAAGATAACAACATTACAACCTCATATATCCATATTGATACGATTAATTTTTAAGGTTCATAGCATACTCTTTTTTATTTACAATGAGCCAAAACATTTCAGAGGCTACCAAAACAAAAAGCCCCTATTTGGGGCTGTCATATGTTTTCAATATTGCTTTTATAATTTATAATTTGTTATTTGTTATTTGTTATTTGTTATTTGTTATTTGTTATTTGTTATTTGTTATTTGTTATTTGTTATTTGTTGGTGATCATTATCTTCATCTAAAGAAATCATTCAACTCATTTTGTTCAAAAACCATATAACTGTTAGCATTATTTGACATAGATTAAATAAATTACTAATTGTATGCGCACTTATTAAGCAATTTTTTTAATTAATGGGCAATTTTTCGTTTAATTTCTGATGGGGATTTACCATATTCTTTCTTAAAACTTTGAGAAAAATGTGATTGATTAGAAAACCCACACTGTAAAGCAATATGTAAAATTGTATTTTGTGGTTGATTGGTCAATAAATAATATGCTTTCTTCAACCTTTCTGTATTTAACCAATGATGAAAACTTTCATTATTATTTTGAAAAATCTTATAAAAATAACGAAGCGATATTCTATTTTGTTCTGCTAATTTTTCAGGTCTTAAATCAGGATCAGATAAATACAATAAAGCTTGTTTTTTTATATTGTGAATATGAATTTGTTCAATTAAAGATGTTTTTTCAGCGGCATTTATATAATCTTGTTGAAGTATGCTTAAGCAAATATCTATAATTTGTTGCTCAACCATTCTTAAAAATGGTTCGCTTCTTTTTTCAGAACATAAATTTTTAGGATGCGCTAACTTTAAGTAATCAACTAAAAAATTAGAATAAATATTATCCTGCAATTGCTTGTTATAACCGCATAATTTCTCTGGAGTGCGAACAACCTGACGTAATATTTTGCCAGGCAATCTAATCACCCACATATTAGATGATTTTCGACATTCAAAACGATACTTTTCAGAACAATGTTGCAATACGTACTGCCCTTTTATAAATTCTATAGAATTAGAATCCGTAGCAGAATAATGAATGGATGCATCTAAAGAAATCGCCATCAAAAAACTATCTTCAATTTGAGTCTGACTAAGCTTTACTCTTTCGTAAACTATAGATGTTGACTGTAGCAAAGACAAGGAGACTGTGGGTAAATGCCAACATTGAATATTCCCAATAAAGTCACTTCCATAGTTTGGAAGCGTTACTTTTAAATGGTAATACGCATCTTCAACGGCCTCTTCCCAGTCACGTAAGAAATTAGGACCTTTTTTAATATGTATAAGCTTCTGATGATAATTTCCCATGTTGATACCTGCTTAAAACATTATAACAATGCAATATAATCCAATAATTTATAAAAATTTTGAAAAACAATATAAATAAAATTACTTATAAATTAATAAGATAATACATTTATATTAATGTTTAACAATAGTTCAAAATTAAAATTGCCAATATATTTATAGCGAGCATTAATATGCTAAAAAATTATGCTATTTCTCCATGATTAATCAACTCATCAATGAGATAAGTTATCGCAAAAAAATCATCTTTTTGGATGGTTGCGGAAGATAACATTAAACCAATCGGCATATCATCAATACCTTTTCCCATAGGAATGCTTACACTTTCCCAATTTAAAAAATTGCCGATAGATGTATTTCTTAAAACTTCTAGATTTGTTTTGTGAAAAATTACTTCATCTTCTTCTAAATCTTTTAACAATGGCGCTTCCATCATAACGGTTGGCATCAAAATAATATGATTTGGGAATTGCTTTTGAGTCTCTTTTATCCAAAATTTACGCAGTTGTTCTAATGTTACAAAGTCTTTAGCTGTCATAGATTTACCTCTAAACATTCTTTTTAAGACTCGAGGATTAATCAGATCAACCTTCTCACTATTTAAAACAGCCTCATGAAAATACAATGATTCTGCTGCAGCGAAAGTGCCATATTTTTCGTTGATATCAAATACTGCATCTATGGCATCAATCTCGGCATAGGTAATTGTCAATCCGCTATCGCGCAAGATATCTAAAACACGATTAAATTGATGCAATACTGTCTCTGAACATCCTGATAATACCAGATTACTTGGCACAACAATTGCGAATTTAGGCGCTGTAAGATCAGCCAAGTTTCGCAGAGTTTGACTGTGATATAAAGAATAAATATCGTAACAATCTTGCAAACTATACGCCAAAGGGCCAATTCGATCTAAAGTAAACGATAAAGGAAATACATCTTCCTGATATTTCCATTGATTGGCTGACTTGTATCCATATAAACCATGAAATGCCGCTGGAATTCTAATAGAACCACTCGTATCGGTTCCCATGCCAACACTGCAAATTTGTGCACAAATCGCTAATGCGGTACCACTAGAAGAACCACCTGGAATTCTCTCTTGTCCTTTTTTGGAATACCAGTTTGGATGAGTCGAAAATTCAGGATTAATGCCTAAGCCTGAGTAAGCCAGCTCTGACAAGCATACTTTACCAAGATTAATCCCGCCTTCTGCCGTAAAAATCTTAACAGCTTCTGAATCTTCTTTTTCTATCGGTGCATCAACATATGCTAATGAAGCAGCTGTAGTTGTAACATCTTGCATATGAAACAAATCTTTCCAGACCATGGGCACGCCATCAAAAATCCCTAAAGGGTTACCTTTCTGCCATCGCAAAGTGCTTGCTTTCGCCTCTTCTAGTGCTCTGTGTTCTGCTATATGTATAAAAATACCAGGCGATAGTTCTTTTGCCTTATTTAAAATAGAGGACACGTATTCTAAGGGCGTTATTTTTTTAGATCGGTATGCTTCATGCAATTCTCTAATTGAACGGTAAAACATAAATCTCCAACTATAATTTGTCCATAAATGTATAAAATGATTTTTGTATTTGCTCTATATCAATATCTCGAGTGATGAAAATCAATCGAGACTTTTCATCTCCCCATGGCCAACTATCCAAATGTTCAGGCTGATAAATGCAGTGTTGAACACCATGAATAACAACAGGCTGCTCATGGTCTTTGAGATTTAAAACGCCTTTAACGCGTAAGATATTTCCCCCATATTTTTTTAGCAATAAATTCAACCATACACCAAAAACTAACCAATCTACTTTACCTTCATAATCTATGACAATACTTTTAACATCGGCATGCTTTTGGCTATCTTCTACCCTAAACAATATATATTTTTTATTTGCTAATTGTTTATCTATAAAGCTTTCCGATAATAATGTTTCAATATCATTAATTTCATCGACTGTTTTAATCATCGCGTCAAAATTTATTTTTTTCAGCTCATTTTGAATTTCCAAACATTTTTCAGCATTGACTAGGTCGACTTTACTGAGCAGTATTTGCTGACCCGCTATGACTTGAGCCAACCATTCTGGATGTAATTTTTGTTGTAAAACTGAATTCTCAGAATCTACAATTGTCGTCAATCCTTGAACAACAACTTGTCCTTGCAAGTGAACATCTTGTGTTAACGTGCTTAAAATAGATGCAGGATTTGCCAAACCTGTGGTTTCTAAGATAATCCTTTCAAAATATGGTATTTCACAATGATTTCTCATCTTTAACACTTGCAGCAATGTCTCTTTCATATCTGTTAAAACGGTGCAACAGATGCAACCATTTTTTAACAGATATGTATTATCTGCTAACGGTTTCACCAAAACATCATCAATACCAACTTCACCTAATTCATTAATCAATACTAATGTTTTTTGCCCATTTTCACTGCGAAGCATTTTTTGAATGAATGTTGTTTTTCCACTGCCTAAAAAACCTGTCACGATATGAATTGGTATCATCTGCTATTAATCCTGCTAAGGTCGTCTAAAAGTTTGTCATCTAGCACATCAATATTTTTATTAATCATAATATGCATCTCATTCCATAAAGCACTTAAACCATTCGCAACAGCTGTTTTTCCTGTTTTATTTTGTATCAAATAATTAACACCCTGAAAATCAGATACTGCAACGCCATAATATTTTAAAATTTGATTAATAATTTTAATTTTTCGATAACGTTCTTGGCGTTTAGGAATATCTTTCGATATTCCATCACTCCAATCTCTCTGCTCAGCAATTACGCCACATAACCCACACACAATCACCTCTTCTATGGCATAACATCGCCACTGTTTGGTCCCAATGTTTGCCCTACAAATAGATTTCCACCCGGATCAGATGCTAGTAATATTGCAGTTGGTGCAATCTCTTCAGGTGTGCCAAATCGCCCTAATGGTAATTCTTTAGCTTTTTCAATTTTCCAGTCTTCACTAATACCAGCAACCAATGCCGTAAATACAGGACCAGGTGCAATACAATTGACTAGAACATTATCCTTGGCAACTTCTTGCGCGACTGACTTACTAAAACCTATAACTCCAGCCTTAGCTGCACAGTAATGTGCTAACTCAACACCACCTTTAATCCCTAATTGAGAGGACACATTAATAATTCTTCCCCATTTTTGCTGTATCATGAAAGGTAAAGCCCGTTTCGTGGTTAAAAATATACTGGTAAGATCAATACGCAGCATTTGATCCCACATTTCATACGTTAAGTCTGTGATAGGTGCTTGAGTTAAAATACCTGCATTATTAACCAACACATCGATTCCACCAAATGTTTCTACACATGTATCGACAATAGAATGTGCACCATCAATTGTTCCAACATCTGCAATAATGATTTCTACATTATTTGTCAACTTTAGGCACTCTTTTTGGCAAGCTAATAAATTTTCTTCATTAATATCACTCAGTAATAAACTAGAACCTTGTTTGGCAAAATCTTTAGCAATCGCAGCACCAATACCATTTGCTGCGCCTGTTATGACTACACGACATTCATTGAGTTTTTTCATACTTTATTCCCTATACAATCAAAATTACGTTTGAAATCAGATAACTTATTTCAAACGTAATATCTATTAATTTAATCCGGCCAACGGATAGTTAAACCACCATCAACGATGATACTTTGTCCTGTAATATAACTTGCTGCATCGCTCGTTAGAAAACTTACTAATTGTGCAACTTCATCAGTTCTACCCACTCTGCCTAACGGAATTTTTTGTCCTGCGGCTTTTAACCCTTCAGGGCCTAAAGAGTTTTTAGCATCCAATGATTGCGGCGTTTCAATTAAACCAGGAATCACAGCATTACAACGAATGCCTTTAGGTGCCAATTCAACCGCTAATGAACGACACAATCCAGGCACACCAGCTTTAGCAGCAGCATAATGTGTATGATCCTGCCAACCATAGACACCACCAGCAATGGATGAAATTGCTACCATTGAACCATTTTCATTCATGTATTTCGCAGCCGATCTAAAAGTTCTCATGACACCCGTTAGATCAACATTCAGCATTTCATTCCATAAGTCATCCGTCATATCTAGTAATGATGCTTTGCGCAATAAACCTGCATTAGCAACCACATAATCAATATTTCCAAATGCCTCTCTACCGAGCTGTACAGCTTGATCCATTGATTCAGTAGAACCAACATCTAGGGCAACCATTAAGCACTGGCCACCTACCTCACTGACTAATCTTTCAGTTTCCGTATGATCATGTGGATCTTTTGCAAAATAGCCACCAATCACTTGTATATTCTTTTTTGCATATTCAACCGCAAGTGCTTGTCCTATGCCACTTGCAGCTCCTGTAATAAATGCAACTTTTTGATTACTCATATTTATCCTCTTTAATCTTATTTCACATCTTCAGGTTTAACGTGCTTTGCTGCCAACATCACAAATCCTGAAAGAAAACATGGAACTGCACCAAACCAGATTGCACCATCTGCCCATGATCCACCACTAGTTAATGAAGTCGTGATACCGATCCCTGCAATAATTGCACCAATAGGCCCCATTGCATGAACAATTGCACCACCTGTTGCACGAATTCTGGTTGGGAATGACTCCCCCATAAAGAATAACATTGCGGAATATGGGCCAATTAAGAAGAATAAACCTAAGCTATAAAAAATGACGACTGGTACCAAACTACTTGATGCAATAATCATCAAGAGGAAAGATACACCGCCTAAAATCCAACCAATCGCTACAGTATTTCTACGACCAATTTTATCTCCTAACCAACCGTGAAATAAGTAACCAATGAATGCTACAGAGTTCGATAAGATCAATATAATCAAAGAGTTTTCGAATGAGACATTATGAACATTAACTATTACAGATGTGCCTAGTACTCCAAAAACTTGAACAGCAGCCCAGTTTAGTAAAATTGCTAAACTTAATACTAATGTTGGTCGTAAAGCTTTACCTTGAAAAGCTGACTTAACCATCGACTTATCTGACTCAGTCGTATCAATATGAAATTTTCTTGCCAAAGCTTCTGCGCTATTCACATTGCCACTTTTCTTTAACTGACCAACTTTTTCAACAACTTGATATTGAGGACTCTCTTTTAATCGACGAGAAATAAAAGCAACAATTAAAGATGGAATTGCTGCAAAGATAAAACACCCTTGCCATCCTATGATGGGTAATAAGATAGCCGTTAAAGCCGCAGCAGTTAATGCACCAACAGGCCAACCACTCTGAACCAATGAATAAATGAATCCCTTGCGCTTTTTAAATTTTTCATCGGTTGAATTTGCATACATTTCAGTTAAGTAAGTCGCATTAACACCCTCAACAGCATAGCCTAAGCTGGCAGCTGAGCGTACTGCAACTACGGCACCTTTACCCATACCAACAGTCACAGCTGTTAAAGCACCTGCAACGGCAGTACCTGCCATTGTGTAGATAATTCCTTTTCTACGACCAATTTTATCTACGATTGGTCCAATACCAAATGCTACGATTGCACCACCTATTGCTACCATGGTTGCAATACTTGCCTGCTCAGCTTCACTCCAACCAAATTTTGTACCAATGACCGGCAACAATGTACCAAATAAAATAAAATCATAAACTGCAAATACCCAAGCAAAAAATGCGAGCCACGATGCAAAATTAATGTCTTTTTGTGTGACTGGCACAGGTTCCCAAGTAGCATCAAAATGTTCATCCGCCTCATCTACTTGAGCATCCACTTGCCATGATTGATGTACTGATAATACTTCTTCTTTCATCTCAATTCTCCATCCATATTCTTAATATTATTTTTTTCTAGGAAATCGAGCAGCGAAATCATCTGCTATTTCATTCATAGTCACAAACTTAACCCCTTCATGAGCTTTGAAATGACCTATTAATCTTTCAAGCATCATCAATACTTGTGGTCTACCTGAAACATCAGGATGAATTGTGATTGGAAAAACTGCATAATCCATTTCACGATAAACCCAGTCAAACTGATCTCTCCACATTTCTTCGATGTCTCTAGGGTTAACAAAACCATGACTATTCGGAGATTTCTTAATAAACATCATTGGTGGTAAATCATCTAAATACCAGTTTGCTGGAATTTCTATCAAATCAGTTTCAACACCACGCTCCAATGGTTTCATCCAAGTTTTTGGTTCTTGGCTATAATCTATTTTTGTCCAAGAATCACCAACGCGCACATAATAAGGAGTAAAATCATTGTGCATTAAGCTATGGTCATATTTAATGCCTTTTTTCAAAAGCAACTCATTGGTGACATTACTAAATTCCCACCATGGTGCAACATATCCAGTTGGCGCTTTGCCTGCTAATTTAGTAATAATTTCTAAAGATTTATCTAATACAGCTTCTTCTTGTTCTGGTGTCATTGCTATTGGGTTCTCATGACTATAACCATGAAGTCCGATTTCATGCCCTGCATCAGCAACTGCCATCATTTGCTCTGGGAAAGTTTCTGCAGAATGGCCTGGAATAAACCAAGTAGTTTTAATATTGTGACGCTCAAACAAGTTTAATAATCTGATGCTTCCCACTTCACCTGCAAATAATCCTCTTGAAATATCATCTGGAGAATCTTCGCCACCATACGAGCCCAACCATCCCGCAACAGCATCAACATCTATTCCAAAAGATACTAAAATTTCCTTACTCATGTTCTCTCCTAATTTATATCTTTATAAAAGGCATACAAATGCCTCTTCACTATTTAATTTTGAATTAATAAAATTTAAGAGTTTTGGATAGATGACCATTTAAAATGGCATAACAATAGAGCAGGTCTTGTGATAACAAGATCCATATTTTATATAGGGTTTATATCAATATGTTTGGTGTAATTTATATCTCGCACAAAAATTTTCATGCACATATAAATACAACTTCTATTGTCATTCAATCTTAGATCGAATTCATCCTCAAATATTGCGTATATTTACAATAAAAATGTATAAGCAATTTCCTCCAAAATTCCTATACATCAACTCCAATTCTTTTACTTTTTTGGTATACCCTCTCTATGAGAGAGAAGGTGATTTAATGTAAATCTATTTGTTTTTATTGTCTGTTCAAATCCTGCATTATTATTGTTTGAATAGTGCAATTTAATTATTACAAGAACCATTACTTTTTCTCATACCAGCATTAAAAATTATAGTATGTGTAGCATCTATTTAATTACTGAATTCAAATG
>CANRJX010000001.1 GCA_947631095.1 uncultured Wohlfahrtiimonas sp. | reverse complement strand
GCTCCGGTTAAAGTTACAGCAGTAACACCAAAACCTGAATTTATAGAAGTTGAAGTCAATGGTGAAACTCGTAAGCGTAAAATTCGTAAGGGTCGCAAACGCATCTCAGAAGAAGAAATGAATGCATTAAAAGCGACAGAAACAGAAACTAATATCACTACAAAGCCTGTTGAAGTAGTGGCAGAAGAAATTAGCATTACTGTTCCTGAAGAAAAACAAGCTGAACCTGAAATTGTGATCCAACAAGAAGTAATTGTGAAACCAGAACCGTCAGAAGAAGCTGTAATCATTCATGCTCCTAAAGTTGAGTCGACTGAACAACACTCAAAAGAAGATGAAAAAGAGATCGTGATAGAAACAATCAACGAAGTTAATGAAGTGGTTGAATCACAGAAACCAGAAGCTCCAAAAGTTACAGTAGAAGAGTTAGAGATTGTAGATACACAACCTACAACTAACGAGAATAATGTCACCGTTACCGCAGAGCCTGAGGTTGAAATCGTTAACGCTGTTATAGAGCATGAAACTATAACTGATGTTAAAGAGCATAAGGAACAATCAACAGAAACAGGATCAGATGAAATTGTTATCCAACAACATCTACATACTCCAAAAGTTAAAGATCGTTCTGTGCCTGCTAAGCAGATCTTAATCGCTGATGATGAAATTGTAATTAAACCACAAATCATCTCAAACGAAGAAGAAAGTAAAAATGCATCACGCAGCTTTAAAATTATTCTTGAAGATGAAACACCAGAACAAAAATAAGTAATATAAAAAAGCACAGAAATCTGTGCTTTTTTCTTATCTGCTGTTTGAATTCAAATAGAAAAAAGGGACTTTGTGAGCTACAATAACCATCTTTATTTACTATATAAGTAGGTTTGCTGTGGACTCTTCGTTAACACTGTTAACCCCACATACAGTTCCACTCATTAATCGTGAGCGATCTATTCTTGCTTTCCAAGAACGCGTACTTGCACAAGCAAAAAATACTGATCTGCCATTGCTTGAGCGTTTAAAATTCATTGCGATTGTTTCACGCAATTTAGATGAGTTCTTCGAAGTTCGCATGGCGAATATGCAAGAACAAATTCAATCTGGTCTTGAACGTATCGAAAACCAAACGGCAAGTGAATGGCGCTTAAGCATTCAAGCTTATGCATTAAAAATTACCGAGGATCAATACAGAATTTTCTTTGATGAGCTGTTACCGCAGCTAAAACACGAAAATATTACTCTATTAAAAAATACAGAATGGAATGCTGAACAAAAAGACTGGCTTTATCATTTATTCACTCAAAATATGCTGCCGGTATTTACACCGATCGCTTTAGATTTAGCTCATCCATTTCCACACATTACCAATAAATCTCTTAATTTTATTGTAGATCTCAAAGGTGTGGATGCTTATGGAAGAAATATTGATACAGCGATTCTACCCATTCCAGAAAATTTACCACATATTATTGAACTTCCGTCGGCTGCAGGTGAAGTACAATTCACAACGATTCAGGATGTCATCGAGGCATTCATCGCAGATATTTTCCCTGAGTTATCCATTTCTGGGCTATATCAATTTAGAGTGACTCGAAATAGCCATTTATACATTGATAAAGAAGAGCTAACGAATTTACATCAAGCATTGCGCGGAGAGTTAAAACAACGTGGCTTTGGTCACGCTGTTAGATTAGAAATTGAATCCAACTGCCCTGCACACTTAACCAATCTTCTATTAAAAGAATTTAATCTTTCATCCGAAGATTTATACTCTACAGAGTATCATTTTGATTTTTCACAAATTTATAACATTCTCGATTATATCGATGACAGACCACATTTAACATTCTTACCAATTAAAAAGCATATACCTTTACGCTGGACAAATCGCACGTCAGTTTTTGATGAGATTAATCATAAAGATGTGCTATTGCATCATCCTTATGATCGCTTCTCTCCTGTGACTGATTTTTTACGTGAAGCTGTTCAAGACCCAGATGTTCGTGTCATTCGAATGACTGTTTACAGAACAGGCGATGATTCAGAGTTAATGGAGTTGCTCGTAAAAGCAGCCAGACAAGGTAAAGAAGTAAATGTTGTTGTTGAGTTAATGGCTCGCTTTGATGAAGCAACCAACTTATCTTGGGCCTCTCGCTTAGAAGATGCTGGTATTAAAATCGTCTATGGTGTTTTTGGTTACAAAACACATGCAAAAATGCTATTAATCGTGCGCGAAGAAGTCAATTACTTAGGCGAACAATATCTTCGTCGTTATGCCCATATCGGTACTGGCAATTACCATCAAGGTAATGCGAGACTATATACAGATTTCAGCTTACTGACTTCTCATAAAGAGATCACAGCAAGTATTTCTGAAATATTTTTAAATCTTTCAAGCTTAGCAAAAGTTCCATCACTGTCTACAATTTGGCAAGCGCCCTTTAATTTCATCGATCGTTTACTCGAGGAAATTGAATTTGAAATGAATGAGGCTAAAGAAGGTAGAAAAGGTCAAATTATAGCGCGCATGAATGCATTAATGGAGCCAATTTTAATCACAGCATTGTATAATGCATCACAAGTTGGCGTTCAAATTGATCTTATCGTGCGTGGTGCATGTGCTTTAAAACCTGGCATTCCAGGTTTATCTGAAAATATTCGTATTCGCTCCATTGTGGGTAGATTTTTAGAACATTCTCGTGTTTACTATTTCTACCACGCAGGACAAGAACATACATACCTATCGAGTGCTGACTGGATGAATCGTAACTTTTTTAGACGCATTGAAATTGCTGTTCCTCTTTTTGATAAAGATATCAAACAGCAAGTCATTGAAGAAGGACTGTTACTAAGTTTAGAAGATGAAACTGCGTGGTGCTTAGATGGTGATACTGGTGAATATCATCAAAAAAATGTGATCAACCCTGAAACTTCTGTTCAATATCGTTTAATACAAAAACGCCTATTATAGGAAGTGTTATGCTCGATTATATCAATATTCAACTGATATCTTTTTTAACCAACGAACAGCTTTTTTCTTTAGCTGTTTTAATTTTTGCATTCATTGCTTTTTTAATTGGGAAAATCCGTTATGATTTTGTTGCCTTAGGGGCATTATTAGCTTTAGTCATTTCAGGCATTATCCCAATTAGAGAAGCTTTTGACGGTTTTAGTCACCCTGCTGTGATTAGTGTTGCATCCGTCTTAGTATTAAGCCATGCAATTGGTAAAACAGGCATTACTTATCATTTATCAAAACGCCTAAGCTATTTCTCAGGTAGCCCATCCCTATTAGTTTTTACATTGGCAGCATTAGTTGCTTTTTTCTCTGCATTTATGAATGACGTTGGCGCACTTGCTCTAATCATGCCGATCGCCATTCAACTCTGCCAACGCTATGATATTCAGCCAGCTAAAGTATTAATGCCTATGGCATTCGCATCATTGCTTGGTGGAACAATTACTGTTATCGGCACACCTCCAAACTTAATTGTTGCCAACTATAGAGAGTCTATTGGTTTAGGCGCTTTCAATATGTTTGACTTTACACCAACAGGCTTAATCATTTCTTTCGTAGGACTGTTTTATTTATCAGTCTTAGGCTGGCGTTTAATTCCAAATCGTCGTTCTGAAGCAACACAAGTTAAATTCACAACAGATAATTATTTATTAGAAGCCAAAGTAGAACCCAATAATCGATTGGTCGAAAAAACTGTCGCTGACGTTGAAAAAATTTCAGATAACTTAGTTAAAGTTGTCGTGATTTTGCGAGGTGCTCGTAGAATTATTGCACCAAGCCAAGAAGAAATGATCCGCGCCAATGACACATTACTATTAGAAGGCCAGCCTGAAGAACTTAAACAGCTTGAATTATTAACAGGCTTAAATTTAACACGCAGTAGTGCAAATAAAAATATTTCACACGATAAACTAGAAGTTTTAGAAGTAGTGATTAATCCAGGTTCTCAAATGGATAACCGTACTTTATTAGAACTACAATTTCGTGAAAAATTTGGCTTAAATGTCATTGGGGTAGCGAGACATGGCGAAAATATCAGAAAGCGCCTATCACGCGTACAATTAAAAGTTGGTGATGTGTTATTGGTTCAAGGACATGCAGATGAGCTACCAGATACACTTCGTTATCTCGGTTGCTTTCCGCTGGCTGAGCGAGACATTAGCTTAAAAGTATCCTACCGCTTATTGCCAACTGTTTTAATTTTTATTGGTTCAATCATCTTGGTGGCTACTCAAACATTGCCACCACAAATAAGCTTTCCATTAGCAGTATTTTTATTAGTAATTTTTAAACTTCTTCCGATTCGTGATGTTTATACCAGCCAAGAAGGTCCATTATTAATGTTGCTTGGTTGCTTTATTACAGTGGGCGTTGCCCTTCAACAAACAGGTGCAACAGAAATATTGGCTGGAAAACTAGTCAGCTACATTGGAGATCTACCTGATTATTTAATTATTGGCACCATATTACTCATTACAATGATCATGACAGATGTTATTAATAGTTCAGCTGCTGCTATGATCATGTGCCCTATTGCTTATGGCGTATCGCAACAACTCAATCATAATCCTGATGCATATCTTATGGGTGTTGCTATTGCGAGCTCTTGCACATTTAATACACCGATCGGTCATCACTCAAATACACTAGTTATGGGGCCTGCTGGCTATCAATTTAGTGATTATTGGCGCGTTGGACTAATATTAGATATATTAATTCTATTAACGGTTACACCTGCCCTTCTCTGGGTGTGGCCTTTATCATAAAAGTAGTCTGTTTAACTTCAAAGGAAATATATATGAACGTTTTTAATAATGTTGTTTTGGCACCTGATGATCCTATTCTTGGCTTGGTAGAAAAATTCAAGCAGGACCCAAGAGAGGATAAAATCAATCTAACAATTGGTATTTATGGAGATGCTGAAGGTAAAGTGCCTGTTTTGAATGTTGTGAAAAAAGCACAACAAACATTGTTCTCAGAAGAAAAACCTCATGTATATTTACCAATGCATGGTTTGCAAACATACAATATTTCAGTACAACGTTTACTATTTGCAGAGCATCACCCTGTAATTGCTGAAAATCGTTTAGCTACAGTACAAACACTTGGTGGTACTGGCGCATTAAAAGTTGGTGCTGATTTCCTAAGCCAACTTTTTAATAAAAAATTACCAAAAGTTTATATCTCTGATCCTACTTGGGATAATCACCGTGCTATTTTCCAAGGTGCAGGTTTTGAAGTTGAATCTTACCCTTATTTTGATTCAGCAACAGGCGGTGTACGCTTTGAAGCAATGTTAGAATTCTTCAAAAAGCTAGAAGAAAATTCGATTGTTGTATTACATGCATGCTGTCATAACCCAACAGGAGCTGACTTAAATGATGCACAATGGCGCCAATTGGCTGAAACAATCAAAGAAAAATCATTGATCCCATTCTTAGATATGGCTTACCAAGGTTTTGCAAAAGGTGTTCAAGAAGATGCAAAAGCTATTCATATCATGACAGATGCTGGCTTACCTGTTTTAATTGCCAATTCATTTTCAAAATCATTCTCATTATATGGCGAACGCGTAGGTGCATTATCAGTTGTTACAACTTCAACAGATGAGCAAGTACGTGTGACTTCACAGTTGAAAAAAATGGTGCGTGCTAACTATTCATCTCCTCCTATTTTCGGTGCAGCAATTGTTGGCCATGTATTAAGTAATGATGCTTTACGCCAAGAATGGTTTGATGAATTAACTGAAATGCGTCAACGCATTCATACCATGCGTGAAAAATTCACAGCCCTATTAAATGAAGGACAAACAAAAAAAGACTTTAACTTCATTAAAGAACAGCAAGGTATGTTCAGCTACTCTGGCCTTACAAAAGAACAAGCTCAACAACTCCGTAACGAACACGGTGTTTACATCCTTGATACAGGTAGAATTTGTATTGCAGCCCTAAACGAGTATAATATTCTACAATCGGCTCAAGCTATTATCAAAGTTTTGTAATATATAACGTCAGGGAGATGTGAGATGAAATTTTTTGAAAACCAATTACCACTCTGTATTATTTGGGGTCTTTGCATTACTGGCTACGTTGCTGTAATTTCTGTTGTTCTCTTTAGCTAGGACATACTTTATCATTCAGAAAAAAGTGCTATAGAGCACTTTTTTCTTTTATAAGTCATCTCAATTTTTATGTCTCCATTAGCCAAAGAACTCTTTTATCTTTTACAATCTGGTGAACTATATAGCGGTGAAGCATTAGCTGAACGCTTTGATGTTACACGCCAAGCGATTTGGAAAGCGATCAACGAATTAAAAACAGGTCATCTTGTTGAAACTATCGGCAGACAAGGCTATAAAGCTATTTATCCTTATATCCCTTTAGATAAACAGTCCATTTTAGCAAGCTTACCCAAAAACACTGTTGATGATGTCATCACATTATTAGATGTAACCTCTACTAATGAAGAAATTGCGAAATTACCACTCAATAAAGCTTTAGTAATGGTGAGCGAAGCGCAAACACAAGGCAGAGGACGCAATGGTAAAGTTTGGTCTTCACCGTTAGCGCGAAATCTTTATTTTTCAATGCGCATTCAATTCAAAGCACAAGCATTGGCAAACCTTACAAGCTTTAGCCCAGCTGTTGGCTTATATTTGGTTGAATATCTACAAAGCAAAAATATTCCTGCCAAAATTAAATGGCCAAATGATATATGGGTCAATGGTGCAAAACTTGCCGGTATATTGATTGAAACTTATGCAAAATCAGAACATGAAGTTGAAATGGTCATTGGTATCGGCCTAAATAACCTTCCATTAGTTGATGCTAATTTTGCTCAAAACAAAGCCACATCAATTTATGAAATTTTAGGTCACGCATTTAATCGTAATGAGTTAATTGTCGATATTATAAATTTCACATCTAAATTGAGGGATGAGTACGAAAACTTTAATCCTCCGAATATTGCCAATATATGGAATGACTATAGCGCTCTTTATGGGCAAAAAATTAAGCTGTTTTCACCAATGAGAGAGATCATCGGCACTGAGATTGGAATTGCCGACAATGGCGCACTACTCATCGAACATGAAGATGGAACGATTCAGCAGTACTTTTCAGGAGAGCTATCGCTCCGCGCTTATGCCTAAATTTTTATTTGATTGTGGTAATACTTGTATTAAGTTTGCACTATTTACCGAAGAAGTCGGCTTATCTCACTATCAGTTTATTGATTATTCAGATGTGCATAACTTTGTTAGAAAACTCTTTAATTTATATCCGATACCGGATGAAATTAAAATTGCTTCAGTCACTAAAAGTGAACGACTAGAACGTCTACTCAGTAATATTTCAGAATTCTCAGATGTAAAACCAACCATAGCAATTTCACAAAAATCCGCATTGGGTTTAACCAATCAATATGATTTACCAGAATCTTTAGGGGTCGATCGTTGGCTCGGCATGCTAGCTGCTTGGGATATTTATCGTGAACCTATGTTAGTTGTTGATTTAGGAACGGCATTAACGATCGATTATATTTCTAAAGAAGGAGATTTTAAAGGCGGACTCATTCTACCGGGAATTAAATCCTTAAGAGATGCCTTACTTAAAGATACGGCAATTCAAAATGTTTCAGAATTAACATACACAAGTAAACTGGGACACAATACAAATTTATGCATCTCTTCAGGCATTCATTATGCGATTGCAGGCTCAATCGTTGCTCTATATCAATCTCTACCAGATGTAGATCGAGTAATATTAGCAGGTGGTCGAGCTAAATGGCTTAAAGATATTCTAGAGCCAATGTTGCCACAAACGAACTATCATGTTCATAAACATCTTGTGCTTGAGGGCTTACTGCGTTTTAAAAACTAAATGAACAATCAAAGGATTCATATGAAGAAAAAAGATAAAAAAATGCGCTTTCCTTTGAATCCAAAACATCCCGAACGAATCTGCTGGGGATGTGATAAATTTTGTGCCGCCACCAAAATGTTGTGTGGTAATGGCTCAGACAGATCTCAGCATCCGATAGAAATCATCGGCGATGATTGGTATGAAACTCTTACAGAAGAAGATAAAGCAAAGATTATTTTGATTTAGTGCTCTTTTTGATATGCTAGATCACAGTCCATTTTTCGCTCATTAACCAATGGAGCAACCATGAAAAAATCATTTTTTGTAGTATTAGCACTATTTGTCTCCGGCTGTGCATCTAACTTCTTAGTCAATCAGGCTAGAGATGCGTTGCACTATGAAGCGATTGTTCAATTGCCACAAGCAGAAATTATTGATCGTCAAGCTTATGTTGGTGGACAAATCACTAGCATAGATCGTGGCAAGCGCCAAGTAGAGTTGGTCAAACGTCACATCAATAGCTCTGGTTACCCTGAAGAAGGAAGCAACAACTTTGATCAACGCATATTCATTACATTTGCACCGAATGCGAAAATCAACTTTATAGATATAGCATCCGGTGATCGTATGGCTGTTTTGGGTAAAATCATCAGCTTCCAGAAAGAGAATATCGCAGGCAATGATATGGATATTTTACATGTTGAAGTCACTGGTGATAATTTTCGCTATTGGTCTAGCTACGAACACAATAGATGGGATGATGATCCATTTCCATGGAATCCATACCATCGACATTGGCGACATCGTGGTTGGTACTAATTAATCAAAATCCCACGGATCGATTTCACAAAAATGCCTAATTTTACTGGGCAATATTGTTGTCGCTGATGTCATTAAATAATGCACAGCTTTATGCAAATCCTTCCGTGACTTGCTCTGCAACACAATATAAAAACGATAAAAATTTTGCCGCTTCGACAAAGCATTTGGATAAATTGGCGTAATACCAACAGGATAATTTCGACAATCAACATTTTGCATCAACTGCTCAAATGCCTGCAGGGTTTCTCGTTCATTCTGCCCTTCTACTTGGAACAAAGCCTGATATTCATAAGGTGGAAATTCAAAATGCTGTCTTTGCTCCAATAAATTACGAGAAAATTGTGCATAACCTTGTTTAGGCAAATCATTGAATAGTGCATGCTCAGGAAAATGAGTTTGTATAATAACTTTACCATGAGAGACATCACGACCTGATCGTCCTGATACTTGCATCAAAGTTTGCGCTAATTTTTCTTCAGCACGAAAATCTGATGAATATAAAATACCATCAATATCCACGATGCCAACCAATGTCACTTTCGCAAAATCATGCCCTTTGGCGATCATTTGTGTACCAATAATAATATCAGCTTCACCTTCGATAACTTGATCAACAGCTGAAGCAAATGCTGTTTTACTTTTTAGCTGATCTCTATCAAAACGAATAACATTCGCTTTGGGAAATGCGTCCTGTAATGCTTTTTCAATGCGCTCTGTCCCGTGCCCTAGCATTTTTAATAACGCCTGATTACAACTTGGACATTTACGAGGCAATGCTTCGATATGATTACAATGATGGCAACGTAAACTGTTTGTTTTACGATAAACCGTTAAGCGATATTCACAAGATTTGCATTCAGGCACCCAACCACAGCCCTCGCACATTAAAACAGGAGAATACCCACGGCGGTTAATGTAGATAATTATCTGTTCTTGGCGCTGTAATGTGACCTCAATTTCATTCAGTAATTCAACTGACAATCCATCCATAGACATGGTTTCATTCATATCTACTACTTGCCAATCAGGTATTTTACCTTTAGCCCGCTCACTCAATGATAATAATTGATATCGCCCTTTTTCTACATTATGAATGGTTTCTAAAATCGGAGTTGCAGACCCTAATACAATGGGAATATTTAAAAAATACGCTCTTTGAATGGCTGCATCATGCGCTGAATAACGCACTGTATCTCTTTGACGATAAGAGCCATCATGTTCTTCATCAATGATAATCATCCCTAAATGATCAAAGGGAGTAAAGAGCGCTGAACGTGTTCCAATCACTAAAGATACAGTATGATACTTAGCTGCTTCCCACGCTCTTATCTTCTCTGTTTCATTCACTTCGGAATGCACCACGACAAATGGTACAGATAAAATATTTTTTACTCTTTCTATAAATTGTGGTGTTAAACCAATTTCAGGCACTAAGATTAAAACTTGCTGACCTTCTTGCAACACTCTTTTTGCCAACTCTAAATAAACCGCAGTTTTTCCTGAGCCTGTGACGCCTTCTAGCAAAGAGACTGAAAACTTGTTCAAATTAATCGCTTGCACAGCGTGCTTTTGTTCATCATTTAGTGCATAAGGCAACGTAGGAAAATTGTGGCTCGATAAATCTAAACGATCGGCATATTGTTCCACGTGAAGCACAACTTTATCAGCCATTAAAGCTTTTTCATGGGTTTTAAAGTTGGAAAATTTTTGACTAAATTCAGAACGTTTTATTGGCAAATGTTCCGCTAATTGCTCAATTAAAAATGTTCTGGCTTTTTTAGTTGGATTATCTTTAATCCATGTCTGAAAGTTATCAGACAATCCTAGATAAGTTTCTCGTGTACGCTCATATGCTTCATCTTTACGCAACTTTTGTGGCAACATCATCTTAAAGACAAGACCAATTGGTGCATGATAATAATCCGCAATCCACCGCCCTAACTTTAATAGATCTTCAGTCATGATTGGTAAACTATCTAAAAGATCAGCTTTTTTTAATTTTTTATGAATACTTTCATTGGCAACTCCAATAACGATACCCACCAAATTTTGACGCCCAAAAGAGACTCGAACCCGATAGCCGATCGGTGTTTCTAATCTTTCTGTTTCTAATTCATAGTCGAATAAAGAATATAGCGGGCTTGGAATAGCAACTTGAACAATCATTCAAATACTTTTGGCGCACCACCTTCAACTGGTAGCTCCAATTGCTCGATGCGCTTAAATCCTAATAATTTTGCAATAAGACTAGATGGAAAAGATTCGCGATCAATATTATAAAATGTCACGCTGTCATTATAAGCTTGTCTTGCATAAGCAATACTATTTTCAATGTGAACTAATTCTTCATGCAATAACTTCATTTGTTGGCTAGCTTTCAGATCAGGATAAGCTTCAACATTGGCAAAAAAACCTTGCAATGCGGATGAAAAGCTTGCTTCACTGCTCAATAACATCTGCATAGCTGCTAATGAACCAATATCATTTTTGGATGCAATTAAGCTATCAGACGCTCTTTGACGCGCAGAAATTACTCGTTCGAGTACAGTTGCTTCATGATCTAAATAACCTTGTGCAACTGATACCAAATTAGGCACAAGATCATGACGTTTTTTTAACTGCACATCAATTTGTGCAAAACTGTTACGACAATAATTTCGTTTACGCACTAAGCGATTAAAGATCACAATCACTGCAATTACAACGATTATTACGATCAACCAAATTATCATCGAACTTGTCATATCTTATGCCTTTTATTATTAGTATGAAAAACGAGATTGTATTCTAGCTAAAATTTTCAATGCACTTGAACGTAATGACTTACGCTCAACAAAACCAACATGGATCACTCGGAATGCTTCTAGTTTAGATAATAAATAAGCATCACTTGTTTGTAACTCATCGACTAAATTAAGTGTTAATGCCTGTGTTCCTAACCAATGCTCACCTGTCGCAATTTTTTCAATGTCCATTTGAGGACGATGCTTACTGACATATTCTTTAAAAATCACATGAATATCTTCTAATTCTTCTTTGAATTTTTCACGACCTTCTTCTGTGTTTTCACCAAACATCGTAACAGTGCGTTTATATTTACCTGCAGTGAATTGCTCATAATCGATATCATATTTTTCCAATAATCTATGAAAATTTGGTAACTGCGCCACAACACCAATAGAACCTAAGATTGCAAATGGTGCAGCGACAATTTTATTCGCAACACAAGCCATTAAATAGCCACCACTTGCAGCAACTTCATCCACTGCAACAGTTAAGTCTAAATTTTTATCTTTGAATCTTTCTAATTGCGCAGCCGCTAAACCATAGCCATTCACAACACCGCCCGGACTTTTTAAACGCACTAAAACTTCATCATTTTCTTTAGCAACACTTAATACAGCATTCACTTCTTGCTTTAAATTTTGTGCAGCATTCGCAGCCATATCCCCATCAAAATCAATCACAAAAAGTTTAGACAATACTTTTTTCTCATCATCCTTAGCTTCTGATTTCTTTTTCCAAAATTGCCACCATTTTTTAGTATTTTTTGCCTCTGCTGTTTCGTCTTCAGATTTTTCATCTGATACTAGTTCATTATATGACTCTTTTAAATCATTAAACTCTTCTGATAAATCTTCAAAAACGATTTCACCTTTCTTCTTTTTAAGATCTCTTCCACCTTTAATCACAATTAAAATCACTAAAAGAGATACAACGATAGTGATGAGTTTGAAGAAAAACAAAAAGTAATCTGCTAAAAAATCCACAATATTTATTCCTAATTCGTAATAATAAAAAAGCCCAAATCGCTGATTCAGGCTTTTACATAATTGATGCTATATAAAATTATTGAGCTTTATATTCAATCTTAATTTTTTGCTGAATCTCATCAATTTTATCACGAAGCTCATTCGCCATTAGAGAATCTTTAATGCGCTCTTCTGAAACTTCTAATGAATCAATCGGTGTTTCACGCACTTCTTCTAAGTTAATAATGTGATAACCAAATTGTGTTTTCACCGGTGCTTCAGAAATTTCACCAGCACTCATTGTTTGCAATGCTTCACCAAATTCAGGCACCATAACTTGCGCTCTAAACCAGCCCAATTCACCACCATTATCTTTTGATCCTGGATCTTTCGAATATTGTTGTGCTGCATCAGCAAAAGATAAAGGTTTCTTTTTATCTTTTAATTTTGCCAATAACTCTTTAGCTTCAGACTCTTTTTCTACCAAAATATGCGCTGCACGATACTCTTTTTTATCAATCGCTTTTACTTGTTTCTCATATTCTGCTTTAACATCTTCATCAGAGACTTTGATTTCATCAACTAATTTTTTCAAATATGCTTGAGAAAGACCTGATCTTTCAGCATATTCAATAAATTTTTTATACTCATTAGTTTGATCTAAACCTTCTTTTTTAGCTGCATTTGCTAACTGTTCTTGTAATGCTAATTGAGTAACAAATTCATTCAACTGCTGAGCATTCTGTATAAAATCTAAATTATCCACACCAACAATTGGCTCTAAAGCTGCTTGAAAATCAGCTTTCGATAGTGGTTTACCATCAATCACTGCAACAGGATCTGGAACTTCAAAAGTTTGCGCTAAAGTCAAACTTCCAACAATACTACTTAGAACTAATGCTGTACTAATTAATGTTTTTTTCATTCTTCAAATATCCTTAATTATTTTGGTACCGATGCTTCAATACTTAATGCATGAATATCACAATGCATCATTGAATCTAACACCGAATAAACCATTCTATGTCGTTGAATTAATGTTTTGCCACTAAATGCCTCGGAACAGATCTTAACGGTAAAGTGTCCTGCTCCATCTTTTGCTCCAGCATGTCCAATATGATGATGACTATCATCTATGATTTCAAGATGACTTGGGGAAAAATTTTCCACCAATAGATTTTTCATCTTCTCAATTCTTTCAGCGTTCATAATTAAGATTTTTCCTTATTTGCATCAATATTTTTTCTATGACGCTTACTTTCTCGATAAAGGTTAGCAATCATAATGCCTGAGAATAACGTTGCTAAAATAGGCCCAATAATTGTTTTATAAATTATCCAGCCTTCATTAGAAATATTAAACACAATTAAAGCCGTATTAATCAAACCACTAATGAGGAAATATACCATCCAAATAATATTTTGCCTTAACCAAACTGTATCAGGTAGATCCAGTTCTAAATGCTTAGCAAATAGATATTTAAAAGGCATCGTTTTAGAAAAATACATCACAAGCAAAGCAATACATAAAACTGCATTAATAACAGTTGGTCGCCATTTAATGAATGCTTCATTATCGAAGTAGACTGTTAAACCTGAAAAAATGAGAATACTTGCCAGCATTCCCCATGTTTTCCAGTTAGTTTGTCGCCAAAATACAGCACAAGCTGCAACTGCAACTAAGCTTGCACCTAATAACACTTTGGTTGCAAAAATTAAATCTTTACCACCAAAGAAAAATGCGATCAAAAATGCAACTGATGTTAGCCCTAATGCCGCTTGTGGAATATTAAAACTACGCAAGATTAGTTAAAACCTCATTTAACGTTGCTTCACCATCAATATTGAATGATGCTACATTTTTATCAATGCGCTTAGTTAAGCCAGTTAATACTTTACTTGGTCCACATTCAACTAACTGTGTAACGCCTTCTGCAACCATACTTTCTACAGTTTCTGTCCAGCGTACTGGTTGATACAATTGTTCGATCAAGCTTGTTTTAATCGTTGCAGCATCGTTATGTGATTTGACATCAACATTATGAATCACAGTAATTGCAGGCACTGAAAATATAATGTTATCCATATCAACTGCTAAACGATCAGCCGCTGGCTTCATCAATAGACAATGTGATGGCACCGATACTGGTAATGGCATTACCTTACGTGCACCTTTCTCTTTCGCTAAAACACTCGCTCTTTCTACAGCTGCTGCTGTACCCGCGATCACGACTTGACCTGGCGAGTTGAAGTTAACAGCTGATAAAACATCATCACCTGCTGCTTCCGTGCATAATTCAACAACAGCTGCATCTTCCATGCCCAAAATGGCAGCCATCGCACCCTCGCCTGGCTGAACCGCATCCTGCATATAACTTGCACGTTTAGACACCAATTTAACTGCATCTGTAAACGATAAAACATTCCCTGCAACCAGTGCAGAGTATTCACCCAAGCTATGTCCTGCTAAAAATGCAGGACGAATATCACTTTTTTCACACCATAAACGCCATAAAGCAACGCTTACTGTTAAAAGTGCTGGCTGAGTGACAACTGTTTTGCCTAATTCTTCTTTGCTGCCTTCTAAGATCAATGCACGAAGGTCGTAACCTAAAGCATCATTTGCTTCTTGCAATGTTGCTGCAACAACTGGCTCATTTGCAACATCAGACAACATTCCTTCTACTTGTGAACCTTGTCCAGGAAAAATAAATGCTAAATTATTTTGAATCATACAAACCTCTAATTACATTCTGATTAATGCTGAACCCCAAGTGAATCCACCACCAAATGCTTCTAATAATACTAATTGGCCTTCTTTCACACGGCCGTCACGGCGCGCTGCATCCAATGCTAATGGAATACTTGCTGCCGATGTATTAGCGTGCTGATCAACAGTGATAATAATTTTACTGGTATCTACACCTGATTTTTTAGCCGTTGCATTGATAATGCGTAAATTCGCTTGATGAGGAATCAACCAATCAACTTCTTCTGCAGTGATATTATTAACAGCCAATGTTTCAGAAACAATTTCATGCAATTTAGAAACTGCATGTTTGAATACGTCACTGCCTTTCATTTGCACATATGGATAAGTATCAACATCTTCTTCATATGGACGATCAACCAACAATAAATCAGCATGGCGACCATCAGAATGAATATGTGTGGATAAAATTCCTGGCTGTTCGCTTGCTTCTAAAATTACTGCCGCAGCACCATCACCAAATAAAACACAGGTTGCACGATCTTCCCAGTTCAATAAACGAGAATATACTTCTGTACCAATGATTAATGCTCGTTTTGCTGAACCTGCTTTAATAAAATTATCCGCAACACTCAAAGCATAAATAAACCCTGAACAAGCTGCTGTAATATCAAACGATGGCGCACCAAAGTTGCCCAATTCAGCTTGAATTAGAGTTGCTGTTGATGGATACACTTTATCTGGTGTTGATGTTGCAACAATGATCAGATCTATATCCTGCGCTTCGAGACCTGCATTCTCTAAAGCTGAACGCGCAGCATTCACACCAAAACTCGTCGCAGTTTCATTTTCAGCAGCAAGATAGCGTTGATGAATACCTGTACGTTCAACAATCCAATCATGACTGGTTTCAATTTTCTTTTCCAAATCATGATTCGTGACTATATTTTCTGGTAAATAATGACCTGTTCCAATAATCTTAGAATACATGCCTTAACCCTTATTTTTTTCCGAATCGGATGTTATACCATCTTCTATTGAGAAATGCTTCTCGATCTTACCGACCACATTTTGCTCAGCCAACTTAACAGCAATATTGATAGCATTTTCAAAAGAAATACGATCCGCATTACCGTGAGATTTCACAACAATTCCACGCAGTCCCAATAGGCTCGCGCCATTATAATTACGAGGATCAACTTCTTTTTTCAAAGAATTCAAAACAGGCTTAGAAATAAGCGCTGCAATTTTTGTGAATATATTCTTCTTGTACGAACGCTTTAAATATTCTGCAATCAGTTTACAAGAACCTTCCAATGTTTTTAGTGCAACATTACCTGAGAAACCATCACAGACAACAACATCAACATCATCAAAGAAAATGCCATCGCCCTCCACAAACCCAATATAATTTAAGTCTGTTTCTTGCAATAACTGTGCTGTTTCTCTAACTAATGCATTGCCTTTGATGGCTTCTGAGCCTATGTTCAATAAAGCAACTCGTGGCGATGGATTTTGATCAACAGCAGCCGCCAATAAAGATCCCATAATTGCAAACTGTTTCAGATGCTTCGGCTCTTCATCAACATTTGCGCCCAAATCCAACATATGAACATGTTTGTATTTTGATTTTAGCGATGGTAAAACTGTACAAATTGCCGGTCGATCAATCCCGGGCATTGTTTTCAAAACGAAACGTGCCGTTGCCATTAAAGCACCAGTATTACCAGCAGAAACACACGCAGAAGCAGAGCCATTTTTCACAAGATTAATGGCGACTCGCATAGAAGAATCTTTTTTATTTTTTAAAGCACTTTGAGGTTGTTCATCCATTTCAACAACTTGCGTTGCATTATGAATCTTAATTCGCCCTTCTTTAAAGAGCTGATGACCGCTCAATTGAGCCATTAATTTATCTTCTTGCCCTACTGCAATCAACGTGACATTCGCGTTGTTTTGTGCCACAGAAATAATCGCGGGAATAAGTTCTTCAGAACCTTTATCACCGCTCATAATATCTACAGCGATCGTAATTTTTTGATTAAGTGACATACTATCCAAATAAAATTATTCTAATAAAAAAACCCACGTAAATAAGATATTCACGCAGGTTTTACTTTATCAACTTTTAAGAGAAATTACTCTACAGTTGGTACATTTTTATCAAAATTTAATACTTGGCGACCACGATAAAAGCCATTAGCTGTGATGTGGTGACGACGATGTAATTCACCGCTTGTCGCATCCGTGCTTAATTGTGCGCTTGTTAAAAAGTCGTGTGCACGACGCATATTACGTTTTGAACGTGTTACTTTTGATTTTTGAACAGCCATGTTTATTTCCTCTTAAAATATACTAAAGAAAAACTATTTTTTTAGTAATTCAGCCAGCTCAGCAAAAGGTTGTTTTTTTTCCTCTTGTGGTTTGAGCTTTTCTAAATAATTCTTACCTTCACAATTATCATCTTGATCATGCTTCGGCACTAACGGTAGTGATAATAAAACTTCATCTTCTAATAACTCTAAAAGATTCACTTCATCACCATCAATCACTAATAATGCGTCATCATCACCAATAGATTCTTGATCCGACTCATCTTTGACAGGGATCCAATGAATTGGCAAGTCAATTGTAGTTTTGAAAGGTTCTAAGCATCTTTGACAAATCATTGATACTTCAACACTTACATCACCTTTTACCTCTTTTTGTCCTAATCGATTCGTATCGCCTTGAATACGAAAATGAAAGGGCGAATCGACAGAATGAACTGCCTCTTTTAGCCGAGGAAAATGCTCTCCAGAGAGCGAATCTTCGTAAACTCGTCCTTCATTGACAGTTTTTTTGAGGGGAAACTCTGCGTATTTCACTTAAAATACCCTGCTAATAATCTCAAAAAAGATTGCCATTCTAATCTTTGCTGAATTTTTTGTCAAAATTTCTTTACTTTTCAGCAAGTTTATAATGCCCACTTTTTCCACCAATCTTCTCTAAGAGCTCAATATTACTGATAATCATGCTTTTATCAACTGCTTTCAACATGTCATAAACCGTCATCAATCCGATAGAAACTCCTGTGATTGCTTCCATTTCTACACCGGTTTTACCAACAGTTTCAGTTTGAACAATCATTTCCAAAGTACGATCTTCCAAATAATTGAACTCAACAGAAACATGCGTTAAAGGTAAAGGATGGCATAAAGGTATCAACAAAGCAGTTTGTTTAGTGGCTTGAATCGCTGCAATTCTAGCAATGCCGAGCACATCACCTTTTTTACTTTCGCCTTTTTGCAAAGCATCAAAAGCCACTTGATTCATTGAGATCAATCCATGCGCAATCGCAATTCGTTTAGTCTCACTTTTGTCGGCAACATTGACCATATGGGCATCACCCGACTGATTAAAATGTGTTAATTCATGACTCACGTATAAAATCTCCATCTATCATGTAGTAATGCAAAGGCTTTCTAGTGTCTTTTTCATGGATCAGTTTATGTTTACTTACATCAATATATTCGTGCACACTGTTTCGATCATTCGTTAATAAATAGTGCCATTCTGGCAATGGCTTATCTCGATATCTTAATGCATAAGCACAAGTTTCAGGCAACCAATCAACTGTCGCCACCATTTTATACGTTAACTTAATACAATCTGGCACAAAGGCTTTGCGATTAACATAATTTGTACATTGACATGTTTCTAAGTTCAATAAATCACACGCAACCCTTGTTGTATAAATTTTTCCTGTACCAATGTCTTCAATTTTATTTAAACAACATAAACCACAGCCATCACATAATGCTTCCCATTCATCTGATGACAACTTCACCAAAGGTTTTTCCCAGAACGGAACCTCATTACTCACTTATTTCTCCTTATTTGCTTGAATTGACTCTACCATCCATTCATCGCCATATTTATCTTTTGGCGTAATCGTAACGGTAATTGATTCAGGCACCATAAATTCATTATTTTGATTATCTGGTAGCAACTTTGCAGGATACTGTAGCAAATAAGTTAAACGATTACCGACCAGCACAATTAACCAGGTTAAATCTAACCAAATAAAGAATAAAATCACACTCGTAAAACCAGAATAAATTCCTGAATACTTGCTCGATGTTGCAATAAAATCAGTAAAAATTTTACCCATATAATGCCATGCAATTGCGGCAATAAAACCACCTATTAATGCTGGAATAAATTTTACATTAGCATTGGTTACAAAACTATAAATGGCAGATAGACATATTGTAAGCACCAAAATTGTAAAGCCTTCACTCAAAGACTCTGTCAACCAAAGTGGTAACGGCACTTGAAATGCTTTGATGATTACAGCGCTTGAAATCAATGAAATTAATGAAAAAATCAGTACTGGCCCAATTAAAACCACAACTAAATAGTAGGAAAAACGCTGAGTAAATTTACGATTTTTTTCAACGCCCCAAATATTATTAAAGGCACTTTCTATTGTGCTAATTAGACTGACTACTGTATAAAACAGCACTACAAAGCCAACACTTCCCAAAATACCTACTTGTACATTGTCTACAAAACCAATCAATGATGAAGTTAAATCTGGATCCTGAATGCCGCTGGCCGCAAATATTTTATCTAAAATCGGGATAAAGCTCTGGTAAACACCAAAGCTTTTTAAAATGGAAAAACTTACTGCTAGCAATGGGACAATAGATAAAATAGTAGTATATGCGAGCGCTTGGGCTTGAGTACGAATACCTTCTTTTGAAACACTTTCAACCAATCGATATATCAAACGACACAAGAACTTAAAAAGATTACTGGGTTCAGCCCATAGCCAAGCATTTAAGCTTTTGATGATATTCATACAGGATCATTCACCAACAGCACTTGAATCTCTTTAACTAACCCATCAATCTCTTCTTGTGAATATTTAATGGGCGCACTAAATTTCCCCCAAATTGGATCAGGCCAAGCAGCATCAGTCTTAAAACGAGCAACCACGTGAATATGCAATTGAGCAACAACATTCCCCAAGTTTGCAACATTCAACTTATCTGGTTGAAACATAGATTTCACTAATTTAGAAACCAGTGCAATTTCTCTAGTTAATTGCTGTTGATCAGCTTCTGACAAATCTATTAACTCAGATACATCAGCAATTCGTGGCACTAATACCAACCATGGAAATCGTGATTCATTTTGCAAATAAACATTACACAACGGTAATTCTGCTATCAATGCTGTGCTGTTCGCAATTCGCTCATCTAAAACCATTATGATTCCTTCTTTTCCAATGCTTCATTCAATTTGAAATTTAAAGAATCTAATTGATTTACCCATTCTGTTCTAATGTTTTTCAATGCACTTTCAGATTGCAATAACTCATCTGCCAAATGTAAACCAACCATAATCGCAGCCTGCTCAATAGACATTTTTCCACTTGCTCGCATAGTATTTAAACGAGAGTCTAATAAGCCTGCTGATCGTTTTAATGAGTCAACTTTTTCAGGTGGACAGTTAATTTTATAATCTATGCCTAAAACCGTTATCGTGATTAATTCCATTGACCTATTTCCTTTATTGAACACCCAAAGACTCTAATCGACTCATAATCTTTTTCAAATGAATCGTTAATTCAGCATTACGAGATTGCACTAATTCATTCTCATCTTTTAATTCTTGCAATGCTTGCGCTGACTCTGTTTGCAAGGTTTCTAATGCTTGAGATGATGCAGTCTGCAAAGCAGCAATCGTTTGCGCTGATTCAGTTTGTAATGCATTTAAAGCTTTAGCTGATTCTAATTGTAAAGCTTCATATTTTTGCTGTGACTCTTCTTGTAACGCCTTGATAGATTCAGCTGACTCAGTAAGACACTGACTTAGGCTTTCTTTTAAAAGTTCCAACTCCACTTTTAAATTTTTATTTTCTTCCAACAAGCTAAAAATATTTGATTCTAATGTTTTAAATTTTTCTTCAATCATTCTTGAATGCCCTATTCGATTTAAGGTTTTATAAATTTTGGAACGTCTCCATAATAACCCATAGCAAATTTCGCCATTTCTCTCTTACCAAATGGGAATTTATCAGCAACAGTTAATCCTACATTTCTAAGTTTATTCATAACAAAATTATCGGAGCCACCACTTCTCTTGAAGACATCCATCGCCCCCATAATTAACATATTATGTTTTTTACGACGCTTTTCATATCGGCTAAGCACAGATTCATCAGACAAGCTTAACCCTTGCTGGCGAGCATTCATCAACTCTTCTGCCAATGTTGCCGCGTCTAAAAAACCAATATTTACACCAAGCCCAGCTAAAGGATGAATGTTATGCGCAGCATCACCAACTAATACAAAATGATTACGATAGTAATGTCGTGCATGATTCAAACGCAGAGGAAATGCACCCAACTTCCAATGGGCTTCAATTTTGCCAAATCGACCATTAAAGGCCTCTGTTAAACGTTGACCAAATTCCTCTGAATCTAATGCCAATAGTTCATCTGCCTCCTGCGGAGTTGTATGCCACGCTAATGAACAGCGCCCATCATTCAAAGGCAGCAGTGCGATGGGTCCATTTTTAGCAAATTTTTGCCAGCATGTATTATCGTGACTGCGCTCTGGCTTTACTTGCCCAACAATTGTTTTTTGTCCATAACTCCAGCCTGTACTAGGAATAGTTGCCCAATCTCGAACTAAAGAACGTCCACCATCCGCACCAATGACTAACTCTGTTTCAAATTTTTCACCAGAGCTCACTTGAACGACGATACCACCAATAATATTTTCAAAATCTATCAATTTACAGTTATCTAAAAGCGTAATATTAGGTTCTGTTTTTACACGGTCCAATAAAGCACCTTGCGTTGCTTCATTATCTAAAATCCAGCCTAACGCATCAGATCCTGTGCCATCTGCATCTAACTGTAATGCACCATCGCCAGCCGCATCCCAAACATGCATGTGTAAAAATGGCGTCATTCGGCCACTGTGCAGCAATTGATCCCACGCACCAACATACTCCAACCATTTGCGACTAGAAGGCGTAAATGCAGAAACACGTAATCCATAATCATCTTTAGGATATAGTTTCTCGATCGGTGTAAATTCAATAATTAAGACTTTAAAATTGGCAGCAGCTAATGCTAATGCAATGCTAGATCCAACTAAACCAGCACCATTGATAATAACGTCAAACTTTTGCATATCGTCTCCTAGTACCCCATACCAATAGAAGCAATTTTCTTTTTAACTCCAGGTAAAAATTTAACGCCCAACAATCCTAAAGACCGAACTGCTTGTGCTGCTGGACCTTTTACACCAAATGCATTCACCAGGAAATCTGTTGCACCTACAGTCTGTAAAATATCTTTGCAACGAATCTTGTTAAATTCGATTAAATCTTCCGTGGTCGGATAACGTTTTAAAGTAAACAACTCAATAATTGCTTCACAATCTCGCATACCTAAATTTAAGCCTTGCCCTGCAATAGGATGCAAACCATGGGCACTATTGCCCGCAAGAATTAGTTTTCCACTCACAACTTTTTTCGGAATCATTAAACTTAACGGCCAAATCTGACGAGTGCCAACATCAGTAATATCACCTAATTTTGCACCAATGCGAGACAATATTTCTGCTGCATATGTTAAATCTGAAGCTTTTTGCCATTTACCCAATTCGATGTGATCAGTAATCAGAACCACAGCCATTTCGGTATCATTCACAGGCAACAATGCGAGTGGGCCATTTTCTGTAAAGCGTTCATAAGCAATATTTTTATGTGGTTTTTCAAATGCGACTCTCGCAATGACTGCGATTTGATCATAATCTCTTGTAAATGTTTCAATGCCAAAATTTTGACGCAAAGAAGAATGAATGCCTTCAGCAGCAATCAACCAGTCAAATGTTTGAACAATGTGTTCACCATTTTTATTAATCGTTACAGTGCCATCATGTAACTCACTATTAGAGATAATTTTACTACCTAACAACAAATTAACTTTTTCTTGCTGACAAATTTCATCATATAAAGCCAAGATAATTTGACCTTGAGGCACTAAAAAACCGAAGTGATCAATGCCTTGCTTTTTAGCAGTCATCAGTACTTCGGCCTTACAATTTTTTTGAGAAACATGTACAGCATCAATCGCAGTTGCGTGCTTTTTTATTACATCCCACACACCTAATCGTTTAAACACCTCGACCGAACGATGTGATAAAGCCAACATTCGACGATCATCTGCCAATATTTGCCTATCAATATTTTGCTTATGATCCAATAGCGTTACATTTGCATTTAATTGCGCCAGCCCTAAAGCTAATGCCAGCCCAATTGGACCAGCACCTGAGATACAAAAAGATAGATGATCGTTCATAATATTATAGATTAGATAGCGTTAAGATTTCATACCCTGTTGCAGTGACAAGAATCTGATGCTCCCACTGTGCTGACAACGAGCGATCTCTTGTTACAACAGTCCAATTATCAGATAAAACTTTACAAGCATGCTTCCCAACATTCAGCATCGGCTCAATAGTGAAAACCATGCCTTCTTGCATAATATCAGTCACTTTTGGTGAATCATAATGCAAAACTAATGGTGCCTCATGAAATTCAATACCAACACCATGTCCACAAAAATCTTCTACAACAGAAAAGTGATTAGCGTGCGCATGCTTTTGAATCACGCGCCCAATGTCACGAAATTCTGCGCCAGGCTTTACTGTTTCAATGCCCAACATCATACATTCATAACTCGTATCAATAAGACGCTGTGCTAAAGTAGAAATCTCACCAGCTTTATACATACGACTATTATCACCATAGTAACCATCTAAAATGACAGTCACATCAATATTCAAGATATCCCCTTTTTTCAAAGCCTTATCATTTGGAATACCATGACAAACAACGTGATTCAATGAAATACAAGTATATCTTGGAAAACCTGGATCACCATAGCCAAAACACGCAGAAATAGCACCTTTTTTAACGATATAATCATTCATAATATTGTCTAGCTCAAGCGTTGTTACGCCTACTTTGACATATTCACCAATCATATCTAAAACATCTGATGCTAAACGGCAAGCCTTACGAATGCCTTCAATTTGTTCTGGAGTTTTAATTCTGATATCAGACATCATTATCCTTTTATTATGTTCTTGGTAGTGTTACACCTGTTTGACCTTGATATTTACCACCACGATCTTTATAAGATGTTTCACAAATTTCATCAGATTCAAAAAAGAGCATCTGAGCTACGCCTTCACCTGCATAAATTTTTGCAGGTAACGGTGTTGTGTTAGAGAATTCTAATGTTACATGCCCTTCCCACTCTGGTTCCAAAGGCGTAACATTAACGATAATACCACAGCGTGCATATGTTGATTTACCCAAGCAAACTGTCAAAACACTGCGCGGAATTCTGAAATACTCAACAGTTCTTGCTAATGCAAAAGAGTTTGGTGGAATGATACAAACATCTGATTGAATGTCTACAAATGTTCCTTCTTCAAAATTCTTTGGATCAACAATCGTGGAATTAATATTAGTAAATACTTTAAATTCATTACTACAACGAACATCATAACCATAGCTAGATGTACCGTAGCTAATGATTCGATTTTGATCTTCGTCATAACGTACTTGCTCAGGTGCAAAAGGCTCGATCATGCCATATTTTTCGGCTTGCTCACGGATCCAACGATCAGATTTAATGCTCATAATTTAGCTATTCTCTACAACAATTTTAGGAAATTTTCCTGCCACATCTTTCGGATTCTGTGACAAATGGGAAACCATTTTAAGTGCTATTTCTTGATAACGCAAAGCAATATCAGAATCATTTAATGACTGCACATCACCACTATCCAATGCCTTGCGCACACGAATATCTAAAGGTAACTTACCTAGTAATGGCACATGAGTATCTTCAGCCAATATTTTACCGCCATCTACACCAAAAATTGCTTCTTCATGACCACAATTAGAACAAACATGCGTACTCATATTTTCAACAATACCCAAAATAGGCACATCAACCTTTTGGAACATATCGATACCTTTGCGCGCATCAATCAAAGCAATATCTTGTGGCGTTGTCACAACAACACTGCCCGCGACAGGTATTTTTTGTGACAATGTTAATTGAATGTCACCCGTTCCTGGTGGCATATCAATGATGAGATAATCTAAATCACGCCAATTGGTATCATTCAATAGTTGTGTTAATGCACTAACAGCCATCGGCGCACGCCAAATCATCGCATCCTTTTCATCCACCAAAAAACCGATCGACATTGCTTGCAAACCATCTATTTCAATTGGTTCCATACTTTTATTATCTTTAGATACAGGCTTATCATTTGTACCTAACATTTTTGGCATACTTGGACCGTAGATATCGGCATCCAAAATACCCACAGAAAAACCTTCTTTTTGTAATGCATAAGCGATATTAATTGATGTTGTAGATTTACCCACACCACCTTTTCCTGAGCCAACCGCAATAATGTTTTTGATATTTTTTAAAGGTTTCAAACCATTTTGCACGCGATGTGTCACATTTTTAGCTTTAATTTCAAAACGAACACTTTCACCCGCCTGTAATAAAGGCTGGATAACATCACTACAAGCTTTGACCAACGCATCATTATACGTTTTGCTTTCAAAATTTAATGAAATTGAGATCGTATATACATGCTCTTTTTCAGACCAATCAACAGAAGTAACACGCAATAAATCGCCCAGTTTTTTATTATCAAAAACGACTTTGACCTCATTTAATGCATTAATAATTTTCTCTTTCATACAATCCTCAATTTAAACTACAAAATTGCAGTTATTCTATCATGGGTTAGCTAAACAATGAGAAAACTCATGCATTGATCTTAATCATAACAATCGACACTATGATTAGACAAAAGACAAATACAAATGATTGATTATTTTTCCATGATATAATTGCAAAGCTTAAATTTAAATCACCATAAAATTGTATAAAAACAGGATAACTATGAAAAAAATAATCCCTTTAAGTGCAATAAGTTTAATCTTATTGTCTGGCTGTATATGGCCAGCAGTAGATGGTGCACCAGTTTATGGCGTGCCTTATGACGAATCAATCGCAGAACAACCTAAATATTCATATGAAAAATATCATGAATACAAAGAAGATGCTGTAGAAAGAAATTCTTTAGATCGTGATGTTGCGAACTACAATCAAAATGCTTCATTCAAAATGCAAGAAGCTTTGAGAAAATCTATTGTGGATGTAAAACTAAAATATCCAAATATTTTTGATCAGCACAACTCATTCCTAGTTGGCGCGCTTGTTAATGTGAATGATATTAATAAAAGTGAAAAAGCAGGCCGCATTTCGGCAATGGGATTAGTCGATGTCATTGGAAAAACTGCAACTGCTAAATACATTCGCTATAAACGCGATATGTTTGTGGTACAAAATGGATTAATTGCACCAACACCTGAAGCGAGCAAAGCAGCAAACATTTTTAAAGCGGATGCATTGGTGATGGGGGTTTATAAAGTCACGTCTGACGATATAGTACTTCGTTATGCATTCTATGATGCGAAGACACGCGCATATTTGGGCGACCAAACAACAGTGATACCGCTTAATCGCCAAACCTCTAAATTTGCTTTAGATATTTAATTCAGATAGAACATGTTGCCCAACTTTAGTTTTGGGCAACAATGTCATCGTCAAATTGCCAACTCTAACTAAAGATAATAATAAATCACATTCTGGTAATGAATTACCGCCTTTTTCAGGCCATTCAATTAACCAAATCTTATGCTCATCTTCCAAGAAACCTAAATCGTATAAGTCTTCTTCTTGAATACGATATAAATCGATATGATCTATCTCTAAATTGTTTGCATTATAGCTTTCAATGATTGTATAAGTCGGACTTTTAATTGTTTCTTCAATGCCTAACGCTTGTAAAAAATATTTTGAAAAAGTTGTTTTACCCGCACCCAATTCACCAGACAAATATACTTTTAATGTTTGTAAATTATTAGATACAACTACTTCTGCTAGTTTTTTAGCAATTGTAGCGGTATCAACTTCACTTTGTAACTCAAGAACCAATGAATCCATTTTATTCCTTCAATTGTGCAATTGCTTTTGGTAAAAATTCAATTACGTCTGTTGCAATCACTGAACGATAACCTTGCGCTGCACATAAATCTCCTGAAAAACCATGTAACCATACACCTAATCGTGTCGCTCGTCTTAGTGAAACACCTTGTACGATTAGCCCTGCAATAATACCACTCAATGCATCTCCCATACCAGAACTTGCCATCGCAGGATTACCTGTTGTATTAATACTCAAAAAGTCTGAATCACAAACCAATGAGCCTGCACCTTTAAGCACTGAGATACCAAATTTTTCTGACAGCTGATATGCAGACACTAACCTATCTGCTTCAATATCATTTACAGTACCTTTTAATAATCTTGCTGCTTCTACAGGATGCGGCGTAATTACATGATTATCTTTATTCTCTTCTAGCAATTCTTTTGAAATTTTATCTTGGGCAATTAAATTCAAACCATCTGCATCAATTACAATTGGCTTACCAGTTGCCAATACTGCATTCATCAACTCTACAGACCATTCATTTGTCCCTAAACCACAACCAATAACAATACACGTCGCAACTTCTAATAATGGTTCTAAATCGGTTGCACACGTCACGCCATGAACCATAAGCTCAGGATGGTATGGAATCATAGCTGTTGCATGATGAGGATGTGTAGCAATTGAGACTCTTCCTGCGCCAATCCTTAAAGCAGCATGTCCTGCTAACAAAGCAGCGCCTGCCATGCCAATATATCCACCAACAACTAAAATATGTCCAAAGTTACCTTTATGATTAAATTTTTTACGATCAGGGAACCACTCAGACATTGTGGGTGAATTAAAGCAACAAGATGCAGCATGAATAGAGGCAAAACATTCATCAGGAATGCCTAAATCAGAACAAATGACTTTACCCACATATTCAGGCCCTTTGCCTGTGTATAAGCCAGGTTTTTGGGCAATAAAAGTAATTGTTTCTGTTGCTTTGACAGCTTCACTCAGAATTGCCCCTGTATTTGCATTCAGCCCAGAGGGAACATCCAATGAAATCACTGGTTTACCACTACGATTAATCAACATCGCCGCGCCTAGCCATTCACCAGACAGTGCTCTATTTGCACCTGTTCCCATCATTGCATCAATGATTAAATCTGCATCATCAAGAGAAGCTGATGAAAAAGACTCACACGGCACACCCATACTTTTAGCCGCTAAATACGCTTTGCGCACATCATCAACCAAGTTATTCGGATCAGTAAGATAAAAAATTCTAACCTCAAAACCTGCACTTAATGCTTGTTGCGCAAAGAAATAACCATCACCACCATTTCGGCCTGCGCCAACTATCACTGAAATTTTACGCACATCAGGATAAGCTTTATATAAATACCCTAAAACAAATAAAGCCGCGCGTTGCATTAATGTAATAGATGCGATATTCAGCGTTTCTAATGCTTTTTTTTCAATATCTTTAATCGCGTGAATATCATACAAAGGGGTCGAAGCGTTATTCATAATACTAAGCAATCCTATTTAAAGTGTGATTGAGTAATTCAGAAACTGATGTCTATGTCTTAAAATAGCACTAAAAATCATAACCTCTATAACATGCATATTTTTCACACATGCTCAAACAATGTAGCTAAATGATTATGTTTCAGCACATAATCTAAAGACAGTATTGATTTATGTCAAAAAGTATAGTTTTTTCATTTTTCTAAACTGCCATTCCAATCTTAGATTAGACAAAATTGCAGAACAGGTTAAACCCACAATCAATCCTATCCAAACGCCTTCTGCTTGCATATCTTTCTGCACAGCTAAGTAATAGCCAACAGGCAAAGCAATTAACCAATAAGAAGTAATACCAATAATCATTGGCGCTTTAGTATCTTTCATACCACGCAAACAGCCAGCAGCAGCAATTTGCAGCCCATCAGGCAACTGGAAAATAATAGAGAAAATCAAAAGGTGCGCACTTAACTGTAAAATCGCAGGGTCATCACTAAATATCATGGGTAAATAATCTTTTAGTACAAACAAATAAATTCCTGTGCCGATCATAATACCAAAACACGTAATACGGCCCATTTTCGCTATGCGTATTGCGCCCTCGTAATCTTTTCGCCCCATTCTTTGACCGATTAGTGCAACTAATGCAAATGATGTACTCAAAGGCACCATAAATGACAAACTCGTGATATTTAGCGCTATTTGATGACTATTAATTACAATCTCACCAAATCTACCCAAAATTAATCCTGACACTGAAAACAAAGCAACTTCTGCAAAAATTGAAGCACCATTCGGAATACCAACCTGCAATAATGTTTTAATTTGCTTAAAAATACGCGCACGATAACGGAAAAGCTGTAATTTCTTCAATCTTGATTCTACTTGGTAGAACATAATCATACAGCCCAGCATACACCACATCGCAAATGCAGTCCCTAATCCAGACCCAATAACACCATAACTTTGTAAGCCAATCGGCTCATATCCGTACACTAAAAAATAATTCATAAAACCATTAATAATGAAGCCTACGAACGTCACAATTGTTACTGGAAAGGGTCGTGCAACGCCTTCACAAACACAACGCAATGTATTGAATAAAAAAATCGCTGGCACACCTACTGATAAAGCACGCAGATAATCAACAGATAATGGAATCACTTCAGACTGTACTTTAAAAAACTCCAAAATATGAGCAGAATTCCACATGATCATAATCGCGATGACTGAAAATATTGAGGCCAGCAATACACCACCATGAAAAATTGTTGGTATTCTTTTAACCCTACCAGCTCCAAATTGATGCGCTGTCAAAATAGTAATCGCCATCAATGTTCCACTGGCAAACAATAAAATTGGGTTCCAAACAAATACACCCATTGCAACACCAGATTGCACTAAAGGATCAAAATGACCTGTGATAGCAACATCTGTCGTTCCCATTCCAACTTGCAAAAGCTGTGTACATAAAATTGGCAAAGCCAACAAAATGAGCGCTTTAAATTCAGCGCCCACAAATATCTTTTTCATCAAAGCTCCTTACTAAAATCGTTAAAGATTTTAATGGCTGGCCGTCTGTTGAATTAACTCTAAAACACCATTAATACAGAACTGAACACCCATACATACCAACAAAAACCCCATAACACGAGAGATCGCATCTATGCCACTTTGCCCTATTTTGGCGACGATTTTGGCGGAGCTCCTTAAACAACCCCATAAAACCAAAGACAGTCCAATAAATGAAAATATGGGGGCACTTAACATAATCCACATCGGTGCATCAAAACTTGGCAGTGTCGATGCAATACTGATAATCATCGCAATTGTTCCGGGTCCTGCAAATCCTGGCATTGTTAATGGAATGAAAGCAATATTCGAATTACTCGCGCCACTGCCTTTTAATTCATCTTTTTTACTTTCTAATTCTGGCGCTCCGGCTGAACCTTGTGCTGGAAACAACATTTGAAAGCCAATAACCATCACAATCAAACCACCTGCAATTCTGAGGCCTGGTATAGAGATGCCAAACACTTTCATAACTATGTGGCCACAATAGAAACTGATGAGCATCATGGCTAAAGAATAAATTGCGGCCTGTCTAGATTGACGTTTTTTTTCTTCATCTGGTAATCGAGCCCCTAAACTCATCAATAACGTGACAGAAACTAAGGGATTAGCCAATGGTAATAACATCAAAAAAACGACAAATATAATTTTTATAAAATCGAACATTTATTATTCTCTCGCTGAAAGAACTAAGGCAGGTTTTGCCTGCCTTAGTTGAGTATTGTAATTTGAATTATTCTACAGGATTTTCTTCCCCATCAGATTCTGTTGCCTCAACTATTTCTGATTCATCTAATATTGGTTCTTCAATTTCTTCTGCTTCAACTGCTGTCAAGCCTACCAACTTATCTGATTCATCCAAACGAATCAAACGAACACCCTGAGTATTACGCCCTAAAATAGAAATTTCAGAAACTCTTGTGCGAACCAAAACGCCGTTACTGGATATTAAAATTACTTCTTCTTCATCTTTAACCAAGCAAGCACTGATTACATTGCCATTACGCTCAGAAGTTTGGATGCCGATCATACCTTTACCACCACGACGATGGCGCGTAAATTCTTCAGCACGAGTACGTTTACCATAACCATTTTCAGTTGCGATCAATACAACACTGTCTTCATCTGGAATAATCATGGATAAAATAGTTTGATCTTCAGTCAAGTTCATTGACTTAACACCACGAGCACCACGACCAGTATCGCGAACATCTTCTTCACTAAAGCGATTCACTTTACCATCTGAGGTAAACATCATAATGTCTTTGCTGCCATCTGTAATAGCGGTACCAATCAACTCATCACCTTCATCTAAGGTAATCGCGATTACACCAGTTGAGCGTTGGCTTGCAAATTTATCTAATGTTGTCTTTTTAATAACACCAAATTTTGTCGCCATTACGATATATTTATCTGATACATATTCATCAACGGGCATAATTGAACTAATGCGCTCACCTTCTGATAACGGCAACATATTAACTATCGGACGACCTGATGAACCACGACCCGCTTCTGGCAACTCATAAGTATGTAACCAATAAACACGCCCAGTTGAAGAGAAACACATCAACTGTGAGTGCGTGCTTGCTGTCATCATATTAACAACATAATCTTCATCTTTAACTTTGGCTGCCGACTTACCACGACCACCACGTTTTTGTGCTTGGTATTCACCCAATTGCTGATATTTGATATAACCACGATGCGATAATGTGACAACAACCTGCTCATCTGCAATTAAATCTAAAATATTAATATCTTCTGCTGCTTGGCAAATTTCCGTACGACGCTCATCATGAAAATCAGAACGTACTTTTTCAAGCTCTTCTAATACCACTTCTTTCAAACGATCAGGATTCACTAAAATTTCGATAAATCCAGTAATTGCTTCTAATAAAGTCTCATATTCACCGTGAATTTTATCTTGCTCTAAGCCTGTTAAACGTTGTAAGCGCATATCCAAGATAGCTTGTGCTTGCGTTTCAGTTAAACGATAACCTTCTGCAACCAAACCAAAACCTGCAAACTCTGTCATTTGTGCATTTTCGTTCAACGCAGCAGCGCGTTCTAACATTGGAACCACATCACCTGCCGTCCAGAATCTCTCAAGCATTTTCGCTTTAGCAGTCGCGCCATCTGGTGATGATCTAATCAACTCGATCATTTCATCAATATTGACCAACGCAACAGTCAAACCTTCTAATAAATGAGCTCGTTCACGCGCTTTGCGTAAATCAAAAATTGTACGACGTGTAATCACTTCACGACGATGCGCAACAAATGCTTCCAATACTTGTTTCAAGTTTAATAATTTTGGTTGACCTTGATCGATCGCAACCATATTAATGCTGAAACTGCTTTGTAATGACGTGTGTTTATATAGTTGATTCAATACAACCATACCAGACTCGCCACGTTTCAATTCGATAACAACGCGCATACCATCTTTATCAGACTCATCACGCAAACCATCTGGAGAAATGCCTTCAACAATTTTATCTCTGTGCAGCTCAACAATTTTTTCAATTAAACGAGCTTTATTGACTTGATAAGGCAATTCAGTAATTACAATCACTTCACGATTACGTTTTTCATCAATCTCAATTTCACAACGTGCACGGATAACAACACGACCACGTCCTGTATGATAAGCTTCACGAATACCTCGTGTACCATTAATGATGGCAGCAGTTGGAAAATCTGGTGCTGGAATATATTCCATCAAGCCATCAATCGTAATTTCAGGATCATTGATCAACGCAACACAGGCATTAATAGTTTCAGTAATATTGTGTGGTGGAATATTTGTCGCCATGCCCACTGCAATACCTGAAGAACCGTTTACCAATAAATTTGGAATTTGTGTTGGCAATACAGATGGCTCAATTTCAGAACCATCATAGTTTGGCACAAAGTTAACGGTATCTTTTTCAATATCTTGCAATAAAGTATGAGCAATACGACTCATTCTAACTTCGGTATAACGCATTGCTGCAGGGGAGTCACCATCTACGGAACCAAAGTTACCCTGACCATCTACTAACATATAGCGCATTGAGAATGGCTGTGCCATACGAACGATAGAATCGTAAATTGCACTATCGCCATGCGGATGGTATTTACCCATCACGTCACCCACAATACGTGCCGATTTTTTATAAGGCTTATTCCAATCATTATGAGTTTGGTTCATCGAGTGTAAAATACGACGATGTACAGGCTTCAATCCATCACGAACATCGGGCAATGCACGTCCAATAATCACGCTCATTGCATAGTCTAGATAAGATTTTTTCATCTCATCTTCTAAGTTGACCGGAACTATCTCTTTGGCAAACTCACTCATTGATTTTCCTTTGTATAATAATTAAGCACATAACTGCAAAATTATATCATAAACAGTGATTTTTCGCCCGTTTTTCACTGACATGATGATATTGATTTTATAGGCTTTTTTATTAGAAAAATCTTTTCAATCATCTTACCTAAATTTTTACATGCTACTCATAACAAAAAATAGAAAGTACACATAGATTTCGAACATTTCTTTTATCAAACAGAATATTAAAATATGTATAATCAAATCAAATATAATTAGGGTTTATCAAAGCTCAAGAGGATGACATGAGAATAATTCGATTCGTGACCATTACAGCAACTTTGCTTTTAAGCGCATGCAACTCGATCCCTCATCAAGAACAACAAACACTTTCAGCCGAGTCTCTTTACTACAAAGGCATACAATATCTCTCAGGAGAAAACGTTCCGAAAAACGAAGCAAAAGCTTTAGAGTATTTCAAAATCTCAAGCAAAAAAGGTTATGCACCTGCAGATAATGCATTAGCCGTAATATATGATGAAGGCATTGCTGTCGAACAAAATCATGACCTTGCATTGGAATATTATGAAAAAGCTGCAAATAATCATCATGTCTCTGCACAATACAACTTAGCCGTTTATTATTATGAGCATGACCCAAAAAATCCAAAACTACAAAAATACCTATCGCAAGCAATTTCAAACAATGACAGTGATGCTTTAAATTTAAGTGCAAAAATCGCATTAAAAGAAGGCAAAAATACTGAGGCATACCAAATTTTTTCAAAATCGGCATCACAAAACAACCCAACAGCACTATTTTATTTATATTTAATGAAGTTGGATGGTATTGGTACATATAAAAACAATCATGAAGCCATTAATTTCCTTAAAAAATCAGCAAATTTAAATCAACCTGATGCTCTTTTCACTTTAGGTTCTCGGTATTTAACAGGCGATTTAGTTGAAAAAAATCCTACAAAAGCATTTCAATTGTTCGAGAAAGCAGATGCCCTCGGCCATATTAAAGCAACATCTAATCTAGCGATTATGCACGCTAAAGGCGAAGGAACTAGCCAAAATCCTGAAAAAGCATTGAAATTATTTAAAAAAGCCGCACAAAAAGGAGACAATACTGCTATAGAAGCACTGAATTCACTTCAGTCATAGATGAAAATCTTTGACATTGATAACAAATAATACATTTTTAATCATACTCGCTCAAAATTGACTACATTTCAAATACAAAAATATAGTCAATTTTATCCTGTGAAATTTAAATACGATATTTATCATATATTTAAATATAAAAATGGTGCTTTATAACAAATATCAGCCTTAAATATTTTTATGAGATTGGTAAAAAAGCAGAAATAATGAATTAAAAATTGACATGATCAAACTTTATGGTATTATATCATCCAACATCTAGATATTTTTAGATGTTCTCCTCCATATCCTCCTTTGGTGGTTATTTTGCCGAAATTCAGTTTTCGGCTTTTTTTTGCCTAAAATTTACTGAATAGAAATCATTTGTATATTCTCTTTTAAATATTTGTCTCTGATTATCAAATAACACATAGCTGCATTTGATTAATATTATTATTATCAATAACTTAATTAAATTAAAAATCATTTTTTATAAATTTTTATGTATAATGATTTTTATCAATTATTACTGTTTCATATAACAAGGAGAAGATCATGAAAGGAAGTCAAAAAGTTATCGATTACCTAAACGTATTACTAGCAGGTGAACTAGCCGCACGTGATCAATACTTTATTCACGCGTCTATGTATGAAGAGTGGGGATATAAAAAACTTTATGAACGCATTCATCATGAAATGGAAGATGAGACAGAGCATGCGCAATTAATCATCTCTCGCTTATTACTCCTAGAAGCAACTCCTAATATGGTGCCAGACAAATTAGATATCGGCACAGATGTTATTGCTATGCTAGAAAGTGATTTACGTTTAGAACTTAGCGTTCGCGATGCATTGAAAAAAGGCATCAAATTATGCGAAGAAGAACAAGATTATGTCACAAGAGACATGTTAGTTGTTCAACTTAAAGACACTGAAGAAGATCATGCCCATTGGTTAGAAAAACAATTGCGTTTAATTAATGCAATTTCATTACCAAATTATCTTCAAGACCAATTAAACGGCTAGGAGAAATTATATGAAAGTTGATCGCGTTGTTATTCAACAACTAAATAAAGTCTTAGGACAATATCTTATTTCAATTAATCAATATTTTTTACATGGCCGCATTTTAAAAAATTGGGGTTTTGAATCATTAGGTAAAACCATTTATAAAAAATCAATTGAAGATATGAAAGAGTCAGATGATTTGATCGAGCGTATCTTATTGCTAGAAGGCTTACCTAATTTGCAAGACTTAGGAAAAATATTAATCGGCGAAGATGTGCCTGAAGTACTCAATAGTGACTTAACCTGCGAATATAATAAGCGCTCTACATTGATTACCGCGATCCAATTATGTGAAGAAAAAGAAGACTTTGTTTCTCGTGATCTTCTGACTCATCTATTAGAAGAAAGCGAAGAATATATTGATTATCTAGAGACTCAACAAGAACTCTTAGCAGAGCTAGGTTCTGAAAAGTATCATCAATCAATTATATAAATTGCATCATAAAAAAAATCGCCAAATGGCGATTTTTTTTATTTTTTTACAACTAGCCTTCGGGCCAGATAAAACGCCCTTTAATTTCAGGATCATTTTCAATAAAATCTCTTAGCTGTTCAGACTGAAAAGATTCTTTAACATCCTTAGCCCATGCGGTATTCACATCTTCCCTTTTCACCGTTACTAGCAACTCTAAATCAGGCAAAAACGTTTCATAAGCTAATGCATATTCAGAGCCAATACCTGCCAACAAAGCAACACCGCCAGGCATAATCCCATAATCAATCTCTTCCAATAATCTTGGAATTAATGCAGAATCAACTTCTTTAAATTCTAAATTGTACGGATTATCAAGGATATCTTTCTGAGTTAAAACCGCTAATTCCGAGTCAGGATTGATATTAATCCAACCAATCTTTGCCAATAACGCATAAGCACGCGCAGCATTTGATGGATCATTTGGGATTAATACGACATCTTTATCTTTAACATTATCCAAAGTCGCTTGTTTAATTGAATAGATAAAAGCTGGAATTGATGGTGTATGCACCAATGATACTAAATCATTACCAGTTTCACGATTATAAACATTTAAATAAGCTTGATGCTGAGCTGTATGAAAATCAATCCCACCATCCACCAAGGCACCATTGGCATCACGCAACGTACTAAAATTTAATAATTCAACGGTATAACCCTCTTTTTCTAATTGAGGTTTTACAATTTTTTCTACCAAAATATTGTGTGCACTTGGTGGCATTCCAACTTTAAGTACTTTTTTTTCCACTGCATCTGTTGTACTTTGTTGACCACAAGCAGTAATTATCGTAGCAATGACTAATGCCATTACTGAATATAAATATTTTTTCACCTAGTTTATCCTCACTATTCATAATTTAATATATAACATGCATGTATTGTATATTATAATTTTTTATGTATATCAATACATTTTTGTTTTAGAGTAAGATTTTTTAAATGAGTATTTTATTATGACTGAACGCTGTGGATGGTGTAATCATGAGCAAATCTACCAAGATTATCATGATAATGAGTGGGGAGAACCCATATATGATGACCAAGCACTCTTTGAATTATTTATTCTAGAAACACTACAAGCAGGATTATCTTGGATTACAGTATTAAGAAAACGCGAAGCTTATCGTAAGGCATTAAACAATTTTAATCCTGAAAAAATCGCACTCTATGATGAATCAAAGTATGAAGAACTAATGACTCATCCAGAGTTAATTAAAAACAAGCTCAAAATGAGAGCAATTATTCATAATGCACAATGCTATCTTGAGCTGAAAAAGAATAACAGTTTTTCTGATTGGCTATGGAAATATGTCAATCATCAACCCGTAATGAATGGCTATCAATCACTACAAGACGTACCTGTTACAACGCCTATATCTGATCAAATCAGCAAAGATTTAAAAAAATTAGGCTTTAAATTTGTAGGCAGCGTCACAATTTATGCTTTTATGCAGGCTGCAGGAATGGTCAATGATCACGTCAGTAATTGTTTTAAATACAAAAATACATAATCAATACAACGATTAATTCAAATTACGATACAATTGCCCCAAGCAAATCTAATTAATCATAGAAAGAGTAATGTTATGAAAAAATATGTTTTGGCTTCTATTCTACTTGCCTTACCTGTATCTACAGTTATTAATGCACAAGAATCATATAGCCTTGGAATTGGGCTTGCCTACCAACAAAAACCTTATATAGGTGATAAGTCTGACTGGGTCGCAGTACCACATTTTGAATACCAAAATAGTAATTTCTTTATTAAAGGGCTCAAAGCAGGACTGTATTTATTCAATACACCAACAACTAAAGTAGATGCTCATCTTCGCTATCAATCGCTAAGTTTCAAACCAAGTGACTCAGTAGGCGCGTTGAGAGAACTTAATCGCCGTAAATCAACCATTGAGTTTGGTCTAGGATTCCAGCACTATTTTCCTAATCAAGCCTTTGTTACCACAGACATGAATGCAGATATACTAGGACGTAGCGATGGCGTTAATATTGATGTTGGTGCTGGTTTCGTACATCAAGTTAATGATCACTTTAAGGTTATTCCAAAAATTGGTGGTATCTGGTCTAGCAAAGATCATAATGATTATTATTATGGTGTTTCACGTTATGAATCAGATAAAACAGGCGTTTCAGCATACAATCCTGATAGTAGTTTTACGCCTTATATCGGTGTCGGCACAATCATCAATGCAACCGAAAATCTTAACGTTTTTGGCGGTGCGCAAATTAAAATTCTACCGAGCGAAGTCAAAAATAGCCCAATGACAACTCGCTCTACAACATCAAGTTTTGCAGTAGGTATTAATTACGATTTCTAAAAATTTTATTTATAATAGCTACCTAAGCTTTATGGGCACACTGTTTGTGCCCTTTTTTGTACTTTAATTTATTGGTTATACAACTATAGGTTCTCAAATGACTTCGACTCAATCAAACGGGCTATATTATTTTATCCAAGGCTGGCGACTAATGCTTCAGCCTGGTGTGAAACGATTTATTCTTATGCCACTACTGATTAATTTTTTAATTATCGGTACTGCCTTTTACTATATTTACCAACAAATCAATGATGTAATTAATTGGACGCTCAGCTATTTACCATCATGGTTACATTGGCTCACTTATCTAATGTGGCCATTAATCTTCATCAGCACCTTAGTGTTCTTTGGCTATTTTTTCACAACACTGGCAAATATTATTGCGGCACCATTCAATGGTATGCTTTCTTCAAAACTTGAAAGTATTTTAACCAATACAACACCAGATGATGATTCTTGGGAGACATTGGCTAAAGATTTTGTAAGAAGCTTTCAACGAGAGTTTCAAAATTTAGCTTATTATATTCCACGCTTAATTGGTATTTTATTACTTTTTTTCGTACCTATTATTGGTCAAATCGTAGCGCCTATTTTACTATTCCTATTCAATGCTTGGATGATGTCTCTCCAATATAATGATTATGCATTTGATAACAATAGAATTAGTTTTCCTGCAATGAAAAATCGCCTTAAAAAAGATCGTTTTAATAATTTAATTTTTGGATCTTGTATTAACATTTTTACAATGATTCCTATCGTAAATCTATTCATAATGCCGGCCTCTGTTTGTGGTGGAACATTACAATGGGTCAAAAAATATCGTTCTGATTTCATCAAATAAGCTTGGTTTTACTATGCCTTTGTGGAACAATAGAGGCATTAATTTTATTCAAGGTTTACAGTATGATTGACAATGACGGCTATCGCTCGAATGTTGGAATCATTTTGTGTAATCGGGACAAGAAACTTTTTTGGGGTCATAGAATAGGGCATTTAGATTCGTGGCAATTTCCTCAAGGTGGCATCGATGATGGCGAAACACCTGAAGAGGCAATGTATCGAGAATTGAAGGAAGAAGTTGGACTATCTTCTGATGATGTAAAAATTTTAGGAAAAACTAAAAGCTGGTTAAGGTACCGTTTACCACAAAGATTGATTCGTAGAAACAATACGCCTCGTTGCATCGGGCAAAAGCAAATTTGGTTTCTTTTAGAGTTAGTCTCGGAAGATAAAGCAATCAATTTAACGTGTTTTGATACACCAGAATTTGATTACTGGAAATGGGTAGATTATTGGCAACCTATAGATGAAGTAATTTACTTCAAACGTAAAGTTTATAATCGTGCATTGGTAGAATTAGCACCCATTCTTTTCAAAGGCAGTGTTATTCCTGAAAAGCCATTATCAGAAAAACAAGGGGATTTTCGCCCAAAGCCTAGAGTTAGACGCTCTTTATATAGAATGAGAAGTAGAAACTAATTTTCTAAAATACTCAATAGCCTATCCCTAGATAGGCTATTTTTTTACTCATAGCGCATCAAGCAACTGTTCCTTTTGCGCAGTAATCCACTCAAGGTCACGACATAATGCTTTATGAAATTCTTTAGCTTCTGGCTTACGCTTTTTCCATTCTTGTTCACCTAAATATTTAATATCTTTATAATTTCGCCCAATATTAAAAGTAAATATGCTTTTAGAAACAATTTTTGCAAACTCTAATTTAAAATCACTCGATGCACGATCAATAATTTTATGAAAATCATTTGCAGAAAATTCTGTAATTTTTCCATCCGTATGAATTGCTTTTCCTAAAGTTCGCTTTGCATCAATATGCGTATTATTTAGCATTGTTATCAGCTGCTGATTTGCATCTAATCGCTGATTTACAACAGAAATAAATTGAGCGTGTAATGAATCCATCAAATTATTTGCTTCTTTTTCACGCTGTGGTAATTGTTTCAAAATAAATATAACCAAATCATGTATTCGTTTCTTCTCTTCATTCGATAATGTAAATTTAGCGCCATTAAGGCTTACATCACCTGTTTGATGTAAAATAAAACGTTTTTTCCCTTCCTTAATTTCAACAAAATTGGCAAATGCAGTCATATTAAAAGTCGGATCTTTTTTACAAACAGGCTCAGCTGATACAATTTGAATAGATACTAGGCATATCGTTAATATAAAAATTTTTAATAAGTGTACTTTTAACATAGATCACTTCCGATAAAAAAGCAGTAAAACTAACATTTAAATAACAGAAAAAAGAAAATCAAACTCATCACATAAAGTATTCAAATGAATAATTTTAAAACCTCTAGTTTTATAATCTATGAGTTTGCATAAACTGTTATTATCAATTTCTGAATCATCTATTATAAGTGATAACTTGAGGTCTAATATGTCATATAAAGCGATTTTAATTGATAAAACTCCTGAATATACTGTGAGTTTAACAAACTTATCCGAAGATCAACTTCCTGAAGGGGATGTTAAAGTTGACGTGATTACATCTACAATTAACTATAAAGATGCATTAGCAATGACTAATTTAAGCCCTGTTGTTCGTGAATTCCCACTAACTCCGGGCATTGATCTTGTGGGCAAAGTGACTGATAGCCAATCCAATCGCTTTAGAATAGGAGATACAGTGATATTAAATGGCTTTGGTGTCGGCGAAACACATTCTGGTGGATTAGCAGAAAAAGCATCTCTGAAATCTGAATGGCTAATACAATTACCTCCAAATATTTCACCCATTGACGCCATGACTATTGGCACAGCAGGCTATACTGCAATGCTTTCAATCATTGCACTAGAACAACATGGATTAACACCTGAATCAGGTAGCATTCTAGTGACTGGAGCAACAGGTGGTGTGGGAAGCTTTGCAGTATTTTTATTAGCAAAACTTGGATATAACGTCATCGCATCTACAGGGAAAACCAGTGATTATGAATATCTGTATAAATTAGGCGCCAAAGAAATCATTGATCGACATGAATTATCTGGAAAAGGTAAACCATTACAAAAAATGCGTTGGATTGGTGCTGTTGACTCAGTAGGTAGCAATACTTTAGTCAATGTATTGGCTTCTACTCAATATGGTGGCTGTGTTGCCGCATGTGGATTAGCACAAGGTTTTGACTTTGATGGTACCGTCATGCCATTCATTTTGCGCAATGTAACATTACGTGGTATTGATAGTGTCATGCGCCCACTGCCGGATCGTATAGATGCTTGGAATCGTTTAGCAGAGTTGATTGATCCTAGTGTATTAGCCACAATCCGTTCAGAAATCAAACTAGAAGATACCATCGAAAATGCGAATCACATTATTCAAGGTAAAATTAGAGGCAGATTAGTCGTCACGATGTAAATAAAATAGCCCTCATTATTGAGGGCTATTTTTATGGAATATCAACCTGAAAATTTTTGATTGATCGATTATCAAATTTAGCTTGTTTAATATTTACCGGCAAATATTTATTATCGATCGGCAATGGTGTTGATAAAATTTTATTTTTTCCATCATATTCATAGGGTTGATCAGTAATTGTATTTCTTGCTAACTCATTTTTAGATTTTAAAAACTGATCAATATCTTTTGAAGAAACATTATTTCGTATAATTAAATATTTCAAATACACTAAACGATGATAATTTTGCTGTTCATATAATCGCATCCAATAAGTCCCAAAATCCGAGTAAGAAACAATTGTACGAGCATATGGCTGATAAGTTGGTGATACCTCATCTTTTAAAACAGTATCTAAAACCTGTGATGTAAAATGAACGTTTTCTTTGCTCATGTTCATTAGTGTTAATTTTTCTAAAAGCTTGTAATATTCATTATAAAACTTTACTGATGGATATTTGGTATTTAAATAAGCAAATGCCTCTTCTGGCGACATATCTAACTGATGAAAAAAATCTGTATACCATTCTTGTAAATTAATTTTAGCAGTCACTGACATTTCATCTGATTTCAGCTTCGAGTTTGCAAAAATATTATTTTTTCTGCCAATATTTTGAGAGGATTTATCTCGCAACTGATTCAGACTTTGTACTTTTAACCAACTTTCATTCTGTCTTTTAGCTTCTAATATCTCTAAACGGTATAACAAATGAATAGGGATCATGATCGTTTTTTCTTGAAAATATGAAAGGATAATATACTCATTTTCCTCACTAAATTGTCTATCTTGCGGTGCATCGATATAGATTCGTACAAAAGGATAAATAATGCTTCTAAATATATGTTTTAACTCATTTATAATCGATGCATTTAATTTTTGGCCGATATCTGCTGGATATGGCTTTAAAATCATTTCCAAACGTTGATCATCTAAATATTGGCTCAATAGTCCTGAACTTAATAAAGCATTCATCGTTTGATCTAGATATTGAGTATATGAAATATAAATCACGATATTATTCATCAATGGCATAGACTGCTCTCTAAAATTCAGATCAATCAATTGTCTTGCTAAGAGCAATTTATCTAAGCCTTCATCGACCTGTTGATTCATAATATCTAAAACAGCATCTGATAAATTCAATTGATACAGCTGAGTCATATTCAAACCCGCTTTAATTGTGCGTGCTGTATTAAAATCGTTATACAACAAAGCATAATTAAACTCAGACTGCTCAATTAATTCACGAAAGCGCGTTAGTAGTTTTTGGTTCGTCAAAATCACTGTACGGATATAAGATTCATCTTTTTTAATCTCAGCTAAACAATCATGTTTTAAATATATGCGGCATGCAAAGTAATCCCTCGTATTTAAGTACTTGCTATCAACAACAGGCACTGGGATGAATTCTAATAATTGCTGATTACCAGCCAAATAATCTGATAACGACAATAATTTGCTGTGAGGCTCAGTGATATTATCAAAAATATCAATATTTTTAGGCAGATCAAAAGCCCAAGTTAAACGGTCTGTATAGAAGTTATTCGCAAGTTTACCATCATAGATTTGCTGATTAAGTAATTGATCATTATTTTGAAACACCTCTTGAGCAATAGTAAGCCAATCATCACCAAAATGATTAATGCCCATCCAACCACTATATAAATTATTAACGAAATTTTGCTCAGTTTTGGGACTTAAGACTATGAATTGATCTAATTCTGGAGACATTTTTGTCTGCCCAAAAGAAAGATTAATGCTGATTGATAATAAAAAACAAAAAATTAATCTTTTCATAATAATTATATGATCCTATTTATATTTATGCGATATGAACTATATAAAAAACATATGTCCAATCAATTATATTGAATTGTTACTTGAAAACTTCTTGCCGCTTTATTATCTAAATATGTACTTTTCATATTTATAGGTAAATATCGACTATTTTTTGGAAAAGGCGTAGATAAAATTTTTGTTTTATCATCATATTTATATGGTAAACCTGTGATGGTATTTTTTGCTAAATTCCCCACGGAAGCTAAAAAAGTCTGAATTTCAGAGGCAGGGATCTTATCCTTCATAATCAAATATTTCAAATAAACTAGTTGATGATAATTCTGTTGCTCATATATTCTTAACCAATATTGTTCAAATTCAGTATATGGAATCAACCTTGCTGATATCGGGAAATTATAGGCTGATAGCACTTTATCAATCACTGGTTTAGTTAAATGAATATTTTCCTTATTCTTCTCTAATAATTTTTGTAAAAAGCTATAATAATCGTTAAAAAAAACATTAGATGAATATTTAACATTCAAATAAGCTAGTGCTTCCCTAGGCTTCATATCAATATTTTGAAAAAATTCTACATACAATTTATCTAGCTCAAATCTTGGCAAAGTCACATTATCATTAACAGTAATTATTTCAGAAAATGATTGCATATCTATACTTGTGCGATTAAATACTTGGTTACGCAAAGTCGACAACTGTCGAGCATACTGCCATGTTTCTGGAATTTGTTGCGTTCTTAAATGCTCAACGACACTACGTACCGCCGGTGGTAACCTTATTGCTCTATCATGCAAATACATTAAAACTATATATTCTTCCTCATCACTTAAGAATCTATCAGCAGGGGCTGTTGTCAGTACTTTGATGTATGGGTAAGCAACACTTTTAAATACCTCCATCATATTTATAATGATTGATTCATTTAGTTTCAAACCAATATTTTCTGGATAAGGACGAACAATCCAACCAACTCTAGGATCATCCAAGTAATTATCTAAGCGACCAGAATCAAATAACACATTCATTGTTTGGTCTAAAAATTGCGTGAAACTGATACAAAACACAAAATGTATAACAGTTGCTAATGACTTATCCTCATAGAGCAGATCGATAGATTTTCTAGCAATCACTAATTTTTCTAGCCCATCCTCAGGTTTGTCATTCAAAAAATCCATTAGCGCATCAGATAAATTCAACTGAAACAACTGAGTAGTGCTAGAGCTATATATAATATTTGTCGATGCACTCATATCATTATAAATTACACGATGTGTATATTCAGAATCTCGTACTAGACTCTGAAATCTTTTCAAAATACTTGAATTAATGCGCAATATTTTTTCAATATAAATACGATTTTCTTCCATCTCTTGTAAACAATCTTTATCTAAATATTCTTTACATGGAAAAAAATCTTGTGTATCTAAATACTGTTTATCTCCTGTTGCATATTGTTTAAAACTATAAAGATACTCACCATCTTTTAATAAACTGGTTAAATATAATAAATTATTATTAGTGTTTTGATCTGTTAATAACTTCAATGAATCATCATGATTTTTTGGTGCATGTGGTGTTTTTTGCTCAAGATTAAACACAAAGCTCGTTACCAGCTTACCATTTTGCATTTCTTCATTAAGGATCGCTTCATTATGCCTGTAAATTTTTTTGTTAATGGTCATCCAATCGTCACCTGGATAATTAAGTCCAAGCCAAGCAATATAAGCATTATTATCGAAGAGTTCGTCTGGAATTTTTTTTAATTCCATAAACTTATCCAATTCTGGTGATATTTCTGATTCACCAAATGAAAAAGTCATGCATCCAAATAATATTACAAGGTTTAAAATAAATTTCATAATCCCTCACCAATACATGAAAACATATATTTACGTTAATTAACTATTAACATTATTATTTTAATTAACTTTCAAAATAATAGTGATTATGATTTTAAATAAACAAAAATACCGAGCACAACCCAGACTATTACTGAATATTTTTTATAATGTACAAGCACCGCCAGCACAGCCTGTATCTTCTACTTCTTCGTAATCATGCTTTTCTGATCGAGCAAGTGTGATCCTATCATCAGCACAAAAAACACAATCATCTCCAGATTGCGCGTTAAAAAATGCAGTCATTAATTCTTTTTCACATGTATTACACTTTTTCATTTTTACCCCAATCTAGATTTACAAGCAAGGCGCACATTATACTCTGCTAAATAAATTAAAAATGAATAAAATTCATATTATTTACAATAAAAAAAGCCGAGATATAAATCTCGGCTTGATAGCTTATTTAAAAATATTATTCAGCAGGTGCAGCATCTACATCTTTCATTGTTAAACGGATACGACCCTGTTTATCAATTTCTAATACTTTTACTCTAACGATTTGACCAACACTTAAATGATCAGAAACATTTTGAATGCGTTCTTCTGAAGGAATTTGAGAAACATGCACCATACCATCACGACCTGGCATCAAGTTAACAAACGCACCAAAGTCCATAATACGCACAACCGCTGACTCATAAATACGACCAACTTCAATATCTGCTGTAATTTCTTCAATACGCTTTCTAGCTTCAGCTGCTTGATCTGCATTAGATGCGGCAATTTTAATTGTACCATCATCTTCGATCTCAATTACAGCACCTGTTTCTTCTGTAATACCACGAATTGTTACACCACCTTTACCGATAACATCACGAATTTTATCCGGATTAATGCGGAAAATTGTAAAACGTGGTGCAAACTCTGAAATTTCAGGGCGAGCTTCAACGATTGTACTGCCCATTTCATTGATAATATGTAAACGTGCAACCTTAGCTTGAGCTAAAGCCTGTTCCATAATTTCTTTAGTGATACCTGTGATTTTGATATCCATTTGAAGTGCAGAAATACCATCTGTTGTACCTGCAACTTTAAAGTCCATATCACCTAAATGATCTTCATCGCCTAAGATATCTGTTAATACAGCAAAACGGTCACCTTCTTTGATTAAACCCATCGCAATACCTGCAACTGGAGCTTTCAAAGGAACACCTGCATCCATCAATGCTAATGATGCACCACAAACTGATGCCATAGAGCTTGAACCATTTGATTCAGTGATTTCAGATACAACACGTACTGTATATGGGTATTCTTCCATACTTGGCAATACCGCTTGAACACCACGTTTTGCTAAACGGCCATGACCAATTTCACGACGTTTAGGAGATCCTACCATCCCTGTTTCGCCGACTGAGTAAGGAGGGAAATTGTAATGGAATAAAAATTTATCTTTATATTCACCTTCTAATGCATCAATGATTTGAGCATCACGGTCTGTACCCAAAGTTGCAACAACCAATGCTTGAGTTTCCCCGCGTGTAAATAATGCTGAACCATGAGTACGAGGTAAAACACCGATTCTAGAATAAATTGGGCGCACAGTTGTGTTATCACGGCCATCAATACGTGCTTTACCATCTAAAATGTGATCACGGACTAAGCGATAACTCATAGTATCAATAACTGCATTGATGGCATCTTTTGTATAACCATTTTCTTCAGTAATCAACGCTTCAACGGCTTCTGCACGCAATGCATCAATCGCTGCATAACGCTCAGCTTTTACTGAATGTGCGTATGCTGCTTCTAATTTTTCTGTAGCAAATGCTTTAACTGCAGCTTCTAATTCAGCATTTTTTTCAACTGTTTGATATTCAAATTTTGTCACACCAACTTCAGCAGCCAATGCATTAATATTTTCAATCACAACTTGCATTGCATCATGACCAAAAATTACAGCGCCTAACATTACATCTTCGCTTAATAGCTCTGCTTCAGATTCAACCATCAACACAGCATCGCTTGTACCTGCAACAACTAAATCTAATTTAGAAGTTTTCATTTGGCTATTTAATGGATTTAAAATATATTCACCATTTTCATAACCAACACGTGCAGCACCAATAGGTCCTTCGAATGGCAAACCTGCTAAAGTTACAGCTGCAGATGCACCAATCATTGATGCGATGTCTGGATTCACTTCTGGATTAATAGAAATCACAGTTGCAATTACTTGAGTTTCATTCGTGAAACCTTCAGCAAATAAAGGACGCAATGGACGATCGATTAAACGAGCGATCAATGTTTCACCTTCAGAAGGACGTCCTTCACGACGGAAGAAACCACCAGGAATCTTACCTGCAGCATAAGTACGCTCTTGATAGTTAACAGTCAATGGGAAGAAATCACGTGTTGGATCAAATTTGGTAGATGCAACACATGTTACGAATACAACAGTACCTTCAATATCAACTTTAACAGCTGCAGTTGCCTGACGAGCCATTTCGCCAACTTCTAATACAACCTTTTGGTTGCCATACATAAACTCTTTTTTAATCGCTTGTAATGACATAATTTTCACCTTTAATTATTTAAAAACTAATTTAGGTAAAAGATCTTGATACTAAGGGAGCTGATAAAAAACTCAACACAAGCTCTTTATCAGAACCCTTCAAAACTCTTTTACCAAATAACGAAAGCCCTTACAGAATACCTGCAAGGGCTATTTACTACATATTCATGCGCATAATACTAATATTAGCGACGTAATTGTAAACGCTCAATCAAAGTTTGATAACGCGCTAAATCTTTACGTTTCAAGTAATCTAGTAACTTACGACGTTGGTTAACCATTTGTAACAAACCACGACGTGAGTGATGATCTTTTTTGTTTGCATCAAAATGAGGACGCAATGCATTGATATTATTAGTTAAAAGTGCAACTTGTACTTCAGGAGAACCTGTATCGTTTTCGCCGCGTGCAAATTCAGCAACGATCGCTGCTTTTTTTTCTGTTGTTAACATAAAGTATAAAACTCCAAATAAAATAATATTGTGTCAATGGCGATGACAGCATAATTGCCGACGATTATACCGATAATTTTAGTAAAACAAAAGTTTAATCTATCTTTTTCAGTTGGTCGCCAATTTTTATCCCCAGTCTTTCTCGCTCACCTTTACCGATTTCTAAAACATATTTCCCTGGAAATTTTGAAGGATAAGACGGGCATGGCTCTTTCACACAAGGAACTGCCTCTGCAAAATCTATCAAAGTACCATTATCATCAAAATATAAAATATCTAATGGAATCTTGGTGTTTTTCATCCAAAAGCTTAATGGCTGCACTTTATCAAATATGAATAACATGCCTTCATTTTCTGGCAAAATATAACGATTCATTAAACCATAAGCTTGAGTTTGTGGCACAGTTGCCAACTCAACTTGGATACTTTTATCGTTAATAACAATATCTGCCAACGGCAACTGTGATTGACCATGCACAGTTTCTTTTTCTTGCCAGAACTCTCCTGCGATAGCAAAAGAAGTCGATAATAAAGACACTAACAATAGTGATAATTTTTTCATACGATTAGTGCTCATGGTCACAATCACCGTCACACTCATCATGATCATGGTCATCGCCATCAAAAAATGCCAACATTCCTTGATTCACTAAGTCTAAAATAAATTCTGCCGCAACGTCATCTTTCAAAAACTGTGTCATTTTCCCAGGACTATATTGACGATTTTCACATAAATATTGAATTAATTTGACATGTTTTTTATCTAATGCAAAACATTCACCATTTGCATATAAGACTGCTTCATCCACAGTTTCTCTAAAGTAGAATGAAATTGTCGGCACTCGTTCAATATCTGCACCATCTTCAAGTAATCCGATCACTTCTTCCACACTAAATTCTTCTTCTAGGGCTTCTGCTTCTTGACCTTCTTTACTCTCACTCATATAACGACCGAACCAATCTGCAACCAAGTCACGATTAAAAGATAATCCTTCTTGAATAATCTTCATCACGCGATCAATATCATCATCATTTAATTCAGATGAAAATTCACGTGGTGCCAATTGTGGATCTGCATAACGCTCATCAGCACCCGTGAACTGGATAATATCTTCCATGAAATCATGGATCATTTCACGATGTTTAGGTGCTCTAAATCCAATCGACCAAGTTACGCTCTCGCCAATAGAAACACCGAAGTGACCAATACGTGGCGGCAAATACAATAAATCGCCTGGTTCAACAATCCATTCTTCATGGACATTAAAATCTTTAATTAAACGAATCGGCAAACCTTCAACAAAGTCATTTTCAGAAACTTCATCATAACTAATTTGCCAACGCTTTTTACCCATACCTTGAAGTAAAAATACATCGTAATCATCCCAATGAGCGCCAACTGTTCCTTGATCCACAGCATAACTGACTTGTAAATCATCCATGCGCCATTCTGGGATAAAATTAAATGGGTCTGAAAGCACACGCATTTGTGGCATAAATTTTTCTACATCATTGACTAATAAAACCCATTTTTTATCTGGTAAGTTAACAAAATCTTTATCACCAAAAGGTCCTGTTTTTAACTCCCAATTTTTTTCTTCAAAAACAAATCGAGAAGGAACACCTTCTTCGTAAGTTAAACCAGCAATTTCATCTGGCGTAATTGGATCAACGAAGTCTTGAAAGGCATTCTTTACAAATAGAGGTTTTTTCTGCCAATACTCTGAAAAAAACTCTTCAACCGTCAATCCACCTAAAAATTTTACAGGTTTGTTTGATTTGATCATAAGAACATATCCTTTTTCGCTTTTTGATCTGAAATATAATCCGTCACTTCTTTAATCGAAGCGAGCGGTAAATAAAAATAGAATTTTGTACCAACATTTTCTGTTGATTCATAGTGAATAGTGCCACCCATCCGTTCAATAAATGCTTTTGCAATACTCAACCCTAATCCTGTTCCTTTTGAACGATGCTTCGCATCATCTGCCTGAGCAAATTTCATAAATACTTTATCTTTAAAACTATCAGGAATACCTACGCCATGATCTTCAACTTCTATACAAACTTTCTTACCTGCTAAAACAACGCGTGCATAAACATTAGTATCTGATTTAGAAAATTTTGCGGCATTCGATAATAAATTACTCATCACTTGTATCAAGCGATCAGAATCTCCCATGACATAAATTGGATAAGCTGGCAATTCACTAATCAGTTTAATGCCTAAGTTTTGTGCGTAAAGCTCATTCACTTCAATCGATTGACGCACTACCGCGACAATATCTATAGTTTTCAAATGAAAATCTAAAGTACCCAATTGAATTTTTTGAATATCTAAAATGTCATTCACAAGACTTAATAAACGATCACTATTACGCGAAGCCAATTCTAATAACTTTTGTGCTTTAACAGGTATATCTCCCGCAATACCACTACTCATTAATCCTAATGAACCTTTGATAGAAGTAATAGGTGTACGTAATTCATGTGAAACGGTTGCCACAAATTCTTGTGTAATAAATTCTGAACGTTTCTGATCACTAATATCACGAATAATACAGGCAAAATTCGTATGGTGTTCTGAAGACCCTAATCGAGAAAATAATAGAGAAACTGGGATACCATTGTAACGCGGATTAGATGTCATCAACACGCACTCTAATTGACTTGAATCTTTGCTGTGAACTAACATGTGAAAAACTTCTTTCACATTAATCTTTGCACCACCATGTGCTAAATCATACTTAAAATAGGCATCTAAGCCATCAGCAGAATCAATATTGGTTAAATTAAAAAAACTGAGCGCGGTACTATTTGCTGTAATCAATTGACCATTTTCATCCGTCGACACGATGCCAATTTGCAAACCATCTAAAAGTTTTTTAAGTTGCTCTTCACTATCTTTCAAATCTGCCCAAATTTTCTCTTTTTCACCCATTTCCTGAGCAAGACGCAAGTTAGCAACAACAAGTTTTTTTGTTCTATCAGCAACATTAAGGTTTAACGTACGATTAGCTTCTTTTAAACTGACATGTATTCGTATTAGTGTATAAAGAAAAATGACACAAATCATTGCGACAGAAATCGCAATCGGCGAGTACCAATAATTCTGAAAATAAAACAATATAAAGGCGCTGGCTGTTAATAATGCGATATATAACAGTGAAATACCGATAGTTATTAAAGGCGATGCCAAAACAGCCACGGATGTGATGAAAACGATTGAAACAGCAGTAACAACAAAATCAAAAACATTCCCTGCATATTCTGTAATTGCTTGATCTCTAAGCGCTTCAAAAATTGAGGCTTGAATTTCAACGCCTGTTTTAAAAGTACTATTTTTTAACGATGATCCTCTTAATCTTTCACCAATTCCTGTTGCACTAACGCCAACAAAAACGATTTTATCTTTGAATTCTGCAGGATCAATTCTACCCATTAAAACATCAGAAAATGAATAAGTAGGATAAGTGCGATTAGAAGAATAAATGTAGCGAATAGGTGCATCTAACTGATCTTTATACATTTCATTTGCAGTAGGTTTAGTTGAATCTAAATCTGCCAGAACATTTAAAACAGCAAATGAAAAACTGCGCATCCCATCTAAATATGGATCAACCGAACGAACGACACCATCACTATCAACATTAACTTCTACGTGCCCAAAATGAGCAATATCTTCAAAAGGAACTAAGCCATCTGAAGAAAAAAACAGTGGCTTTGGCAATATAACGGCACCATGTTTATCAATCGCTTTAGCTAGAATGACATCACTTGAACTACTTTCTGTAAACAAAATATCATAGGCAATAATTTTAGCGCCCATTCTGGTCAATTCAGTAATTAAGCCTGCATGATAAGCTCTTGGCCATGGCCAGATTTTTTCCAGAGCACGAATACTATTGTCATCAATGACAATCATTACTAAATCATTTTCAGTAACTGTTTTAACTTTTTGCTCTAAAAAATAATCATACAAAGTGTAAGATAAATTTTTTGTGACGGACGATGACTTAAAGAAAAAAAACATTCCAACCATCGAAATCATAAGTACACAAGCAACTATAATAAGTCTAATACGCCCTGTACCTTTATCAAACCAATCGCTAATCAATGGATTAAGCCTCGTCGTTTTGCCGCCCTATTCGAACAACATTATCTAATTTTTTTAAGTGTCTAAATACATTCGCCAGGAAAACTCGATCTGACACATGGACAACCATCCATAAGTGACTAAAATCTTCATTGACCGTTTGTGAACGTAAATCATTTATATTTATATTCATATCCAGTAGAGCCGCAGTAATTTCCGCCATCGCTCCACGCTGATTTTTTATAACTAAACAAAGTTGAACTGGGAATGGTGCCTTATCTGCACTATGATTCCAAGTCAACGCATAACATCTTTCAGGATGCTTTAATGCTTCTAGGGCATTATGGCACTCTCTACGGTGAACAACTATTTTAGATAATCTAGGCTGCCAATATCCAATAATTGCATCACCAGGAATTGGGTAACAACAATCTCCAAATACTAGTTCTTTGTCATTATTACCATCTATCGTTTTTTGATTCTGTTTTGTATGATGTGAATGCTTAAAATCTTGGTTCGAATCTAAACCATGAGCTTCTAAACGGTTAATAATAAAAGATGACGGTCTTTTACCTGAACCAATTTCAGCATACATATCTTCAACTGATTCAATTCTTAGTTCTTTAGCAAGCTTATTTAAAACAGTATCTGTTAATTGTGAAGCAGAAATATTTCTATGCTTCATCGCATTTTCTAGCAAGTTCTGACCAATCACAACCGAATCATCATAGCTCAATTTGCCCAAATAACTTCTGATAGCTGATCGTGCTTTAGCTGTTCTCACAAAATCCAACCACATAGGATTAGGCTGGGCACTTTGCGATGTCTGAATATCTATCGTTTGTCCTGTTGTTAATACTTGAGAAACGGGCGCAAACTTTGCATCAACTTTAGCAGAAATACAGTGATTACCAATGTCTGAATGAATTGCATAAGCAAAATCAACTGCTGTTGAGCCTTTGGGCAATTCAATAATTCGACCATGTGGTGTAAACACATAAATTTCTGAAGGAAACAAATCTTCCTTCATGGATGCCATAAATTCTTCAGAAGAGAGCATACTATCTTGTAATTCTGTTACATAATCCAGCCATTCTCGTGTTTTATTTTTAGTGTAATTTTGCTCACGATAAGCTTCACCATAGCGCCAATGGGCAGCAGCACCTGCTTCTGCAATAATATGCATTTCCTTAGTACGAATCTGCACTTCTACTGGAAGCATATTTGCGCCAAATACAACTGTGTGCAAGCTTTGATAACCATTCACTTTAGGAATGGCAATAAAATCCTTAAAACGACCAATAATCGGTTTGTTTAAATGATGAACAACACCCAAAACTCTATAACAATCATCTGTTGTATTCACAATGACTCTAATTGTAAAAATATCAGACAATTGCCCCATAGAACCGCGTTTTTTTAATTTTTTATATAAACTCCAAGAATGCTTTTCTCTGATTGAAATTCTTGCAGAAATGCCTATAGAATCAAGTTTTTGCTGAATTGAATCTTTAATTCCTTGGACAGTTGGGCCTTGAGAAATGCGTTTTTTATTCACTAATTCCTGCAAAACTTTATAACGCAAAGGATAAATGTTTTGAAAACATAGGTTTTCTAATTCAACTTGTAATGCAAACATCCCTAAACGCGCGGCTATCGGCGTATATATGTCTAACGTATCTTGAGCTATCCGTCGTTTTTTATAAGGCGCTAATGCTCCTAAAGTACGAATATTATGAAGACGATCTGCCAATTTAACCATGATGACACGTAAATCTTTTGTCATGGCCAAAATCATTTTTCTAAAATTTTCAGCTTTTGCTTCTAATTTAGAACTGAATCGTATTTTGGTTAATTTACTGACACCATCAACTATTTCTGCAGTTTCTCGACCAAATTTGTTTTTAATTTCTTCAAAGGTGATGTCAGTGTCTTCAATTACATCATGAAGAATAGCACCCACAATAGAGTGCACATCCAACTGAACTAGCGTCAGGATTAACGCCACTTCAATTGGATGAAAAATATAAGGCTCGCCAGAACTTCTAGATTGTCCTTGATGAGCCCAAGCACCAAATAAACAAGCCTCCCTGATTTTTGCGACTTCTGCTTTCGTCATATAACGACTGACGCGCGCCTCTAACTCGGCTGTTTTAACAAAAAAAGCCTCGTTCCATAACGCCATTTCTTCAGGGAGTTTAATTGGTTCCATCATTAAATTTAACGCTTTAATTAAAATTCAAATGCTGTATCTGGCTTAAAGCTTTCAACAATCACTGGTTTAGGCTTCACAACAATGCGTTTAATTTCATCGATAGTAATTAATTCTTCTGCGATTTCTCGTAGTGCCATAACTGTTACTTTTTCATGATTGTCAGGTAACTTTGTTTCTGCACCTAATGCTAACTGATGAGCACGACGAGATGCCAATAATACTAATTGAAATCGATTATCAACTTTATCTAAACAATCTTCTACGGTTACACGTGCCATACTTCAAACTCCTAATTTTCTTACAGTATATCTGTATCAATAATAACTAAAATATTCATTGAGCGTATCGAAATCTTACGCTTGTAACAATGATGAAATTAGCAACTGATGACGTACCTTTTGATGATCTGCTTTTAGGCGCTCTGCCATAATAATAGAACGCAGATTTGCCAAAGCAATATCAAAATCATCATTCACTACTAGGTAATCAAAATCTTTATAGTGCATGATTTGATTACTAGCATCTTTCATTCTGCTCTCTACAACTGCCACACTATCTTCATTACGGGCAAAAAGTCTTGCACGCAATGTTTCTAATGATGGTGGTAGAATAAAAATTGTAATAGCATCAGGATGACTAATCCTTACTTGTTCAGCACCTTGCCAATCAATCACTAAAACTACATCCATACCATGCTTCAATTTGGATTTCACTTCTTTCCATGAAGTACCATAATGAGCATTAAAAACTTGTGCAGTCTCTACAAAACCGCCATCATCTTTAAGAGCAATAAACTCTTCAACAGATACAAAATGGTAATGCACACCATTTTTCTCATTTGGTCTTGGTGGTCGTGTCGTGTGTGTTACCACTCGGCTAATATCTGGTGTACATTCAAGTAATTGGCTCACCAGTGTCGTTTTTCCACCTCCAGAAGGAGATGAGATCACGTACAGATTGCCTAAAAACTTTTCGCGCTCACACATTTTTCACTCACTTTCTCTCTTATTTTAAGGAGAAAGTATTATACAAAATTTACCTTAAACTTGATATGGTAAAAATATTGTAAATCTAGTTAACCTCTCCGTTTCACCTTGATTTCACTGTAAATACGCGTAGAATAATTCAGTAGTTAACTATTATTAAATTCATATTTATGGTGATATTATGTTCAAAAAAGTAATTGCTGCAACTTTAGTTTCATCTGCATTCTTAACAGGCGCTTTCGCACAGCAAGCAAATGACTCTATTTATAAGAAAAAACATCAAGACTGGACTGTAGAATGTTTTGCAGCACCGAACAACCAAAAAGAATGCCAAATGTTCCATCAGTCAACAATGATCGCACCTGCGGACAAAGGCAAGAAAAAAGAAGAGCAAAGACAAGTTCCTATTTTAAGAACATCTGTAACATTATTTGATAAAAATCCTGTAATGGTTTTTGCTGCACCTCTAGATGTACAGTTAAGTGAAGGCTTACAATTACGTCTTAACAGTAATGATGATAAAGGTAAAATTTTCATCACAGTTAAAGGCGTAGAAGACGGTAAAGAAAAAGATATTGACACAGATATCGCACAAATTAACTTTGAACGTTGTACAAATTTTGGCTGTATCGCAGCATTACCAATGGATGTTGATGTTAGTAATAAATTATTAGATAAACTCAAAAACGGTACAAATATCTTTGTAAACTTTACTTTTGACTCAAATGCTGAGAAAAACAGTGATTTACATATTAAAGCACAAGTACCTTTGAAAGGCTTTACTGCTGCTTATAATGATTTATTAGAACAATATAAATAAATCATTACGTCATAACTCTAAAAGCCTGATTAAAATTAATCAGGCTTTTATTTATCCATTATTTATTCACAATTTTATTAACAACATAACCAGCCATCATCATGCCCATTGTTCCCGTCATGGTAACTATTGAACCATAACCCGCACAATTCAAACCACCTTTTCCTTTGTGATTACCCTGCATATTTTCTGTCGAAAAAACAACTGGCACATTTAGCTTTGTTCCATCTTTACCTAAGTTATATTTTTTCTTAAGCGTTGCTTTTAAACTTGCACACAGTGGGTCGTGATAAGTTTTGGACAAATCATCTAATTTAAATGATTGAACATCAATTTTGCCACCCGCTGCCCCACTTACGATAATTTTAAATTTATTTCGCTTTGCCCAAGCAATTAAAGCAGCTTTCACTCTAACATCATCAATTGCATCGATAATCCAAGTATTCTTAGAATCTAGCCCCATCAACAGATCATTCAAATTTTCTTCAGTTAGAAAATCATCTATTAAATTAATGATGCAATCTGAATTAATCTCTCGAATTCTATTCGCCATTACTTCTATTTTTGATTCCCCGATCGTTGACTCTAAAGCTGGAAGTTGGCGATTAATATTACTTTCAGCAACAATATCTAAATCAATTAAAGTTAAATGTCCGACCCCTGATCTTGCTAATGCTTCAACACACCAAGAACCAACACCACCGACTCCAGCAATAACGACATGTGCCGATCGTAAAATCTCTGTTGCATCTTTTTGATATAAACGATTTAATCCTGAAAAACGACGATCATAATCCATATTATTTCCCAACAAAAAAGCACCAATACAGAAAGAATCAGTGCTTATTTACTCAATACAATTACTATTAATAATTTTTTAATTTAAATTTGGACTCAGCCGTCAAATCTTCTCGTGTCACAGCTTTTGTTTCACCCATTCTAATGCGTAATGAAACATTATTTTTTGAATCAGCATTTGCTATTGCTTCTTCAGCTGAAATTAAGCCTTGTGCATATAAATTATATAAAGCCTGATCAAATGTACACATGCCAGTTGTTCCACCATTTTCCATAGCATCTGAAATAGTATCTAAACGACCTTTCATGATCAATTCTTGTATATATGGTGTATTTAACATTACTTCAACCGCAGGTACTAATTTGCCATTGATCCCCTTAATGAGTCTTTGAGAAATAATAGCTTTAATATTTAAAGATAGATCTACAAGCAACTGAGCTCTTGCCGATTCTGGAAAAAAATTCACGATTCTATCAAGTGCACCAACCGCATTGTTTGCATGTAATGTCGTTAAACATAAATGCCCAGTAATAGAGAAATTAATCACAGCTTTCATAATTTCAGTATTGCGAACTTCACCAACTAAAATAACATCTGGAGCTTCACGCATTGCCGATTGCAACGCCGCTTCATAACTATGCGTATCTAAACCAACTTCACGCTGCCCAATAATAGAGCGCTTATGTTGATAAACAAACTCGATGGGATCTTCTACAGTAAGAATATGGCCTGGCGCATGAGAAGCGCGATAGTCAATCATAGAAGCCAAGCTTGTTGATTTCCCACTACCTGTTGCACCCACAACTAAGACCAAACCACGTTTTTCCATAATAATTTTTTTAAATATTTCTGGAACGCGCAAATCTTCCATCTTAGGAATATCAGCTTTAACATAACGAATAACCATGCCATATTCATTACGTTGCTTAAAAATATTAACCCTAAATCGAGCACCATCATCTAATTTAAGTGCAAAGTTTAATTCTAACTCTTTATTAAACTCAGCCAGTTGCTCTTCTGTTAACAAGTTAAAAATTGCGTTTTTAACTATTTCTGGAGAGAGCTTATCTTTACCTAAATGCTGAACGATACCATTTAGTTTTATGCAAATAGGCGCATTCGGATACATAAAAAGATCCGAACCATTTTTTTCTACCATAAACCTAAGGAAAGGAGAGATGTCCATTTTTTTATCGCTCTCTACTGATTAATATTATTGATAGTCTATTCTAACCTTCTTTGCGACCTTATCAAGAATACCATTAATAAATTTGTAACTTTGATCACCACCAAACTTCTTAGCCAAGTTCACAGATTCATTAATGATAACTTTATACGGAATTTCAGGATGAGTCGTTAGCTCATAACAGCCAATCCACAATACGGCTTTTTCAACTAAGTCCAATTGTTCAATCGGTCGATCTAATAATGGTGTAATCAATTCATTTGCTTCAGCTTGGCCACGAATAGCGCCACGCAAAATATTTGAAAATGCTTCATTATTTGCTTTTATAAAATCTGGGTTTTCAGCTAAGTTTCTTTCAATTTCCGCCACTTGGCTTTGAGACACTTGCCACTCATATAATCCTTGAAGCGCAAAACGTCTTGCCCACATCATACGTTCAAATTCACGTTTATTTGACATCCTATTTCCTCATAAACAATAAAAGCATCTAAGATAGATGCTTTTATAATAATTATTTAAATCTATGTATTACTCTGCACTGATGAACAATTCTGTTCCTTCATGCTCTTGTTCTCTCTCTTTGCGACGTTCATCATGATAAGCCAAGCCTGTACCTGCAGGAATTAAACGTCCCACAATTACGTTCTCTTTCAAACCACGTAAATCATCTTTCAAGCCACGAACAGATGCTTCTGTTAATACACGTGTTGTTTCTTGGAACGATGCTGCTGAAATAAAGCTTTCAGTTGCCAATGATGCTTTCGTAATACCCAATAAGATTGGTTCATACGTTGCTGGAACTTTACCTTCTTTAATCAAGCGAGCATTGTCACGAAGCAATTGAGTTTTCTCAACTTGTTCACCTTTGATGTAATCAGTGTCATTTGCTTCCACAATTTCAACTTTGCGCAACATTTGACGAATGATAACTTCAATGTGTTTATCAGAGATTTTTACACCTTGTAAACGGTAAACGTCTTGAATTTCTTTTACTAAGTACGCAGCCAATTCTTTAACGCCCAACAAACGTAAGATATCGTGTGAACTCAATTCACCATCAACGATGATCTCACCTTTCTCAACGCTTTCACCTTCGAACACGTTGATTGTACGCCATTTTGGAATCAACTCTTCGTAAACATTACCTTCACGATCAGTGATCACTAAACGTTGTTTACCTTTTGTTTCTTTACCGAAGCTCACAACACCACCAATTTCAGCCAAGATTGCAGCTTCTTTTGGACGACGTGCTTCAAATAAATCAGCAACGCGTGGCAAACCACCCGTGATATCACGTGTTTTTGAAGATTCTTGTGGAATACGTGCTAAAACGTCACCCACTGATACTGGTGCATTATCATTCAATGATACGATCGCACCTACTGGCAATGTATAGATTGCAGCAATATCAGAACCTGGCAATGTTAATGGATCGCCATTAGCATCTACCACATGAATCGAAGGACGTTTATCTTTACCAGCACCACGTGATTTAGAATCCAATACGCTTAGATGTGTTAAACCTGTGATTTCATCCGTTTGCTTCTGAACATTGATGCCTTCATCGAAGTCTTCAAATTTCACAAAACCTGATGCTTCAACAACTACTGGGTATGTATGTGGATCCCATGTTGCAACGATGTCACCAACATTAACTTCTTCACCTTCATGAACAGATAAAGTTGCACCATAAGGAACTTTATAGCGCTCACGGTTACGGCCGAATTCATCCGTAATAATGATTTCACCAGAACGAGATGTTGACACCAATTGATTATCTTTATTCTTAACAGTTTTCATTTTCACAAGTTTCAACAAACCTTTTGTTTTAACTTGAACACTTGAAACTGCAGCAGCTCTAGATGCCGTACCACCGATGTGGAACGTACGCATCGTTAACTGTGTACCTGGTTCACCGATTGATTGCGCAGCAATAACACCGACAGCTTCACCAGGGTTTACAATATGACCACGACCTAAGTCACGACCATAACATTTTGCACACAAGCCGAATAAGTTTTCACACGTGATGGCAGAGCGAACGATCATTTCATCCACACCTTTATCATCTAGGATTTCAGCAGCAGCTTCATCAATTAATGTACCCGCAGGGAATAATACTTCATCACTACCTGGAATATATACATCTTGTGCTGTCACTAAACCTAATACGCGCTCACTCAAACGCTCAATAACATCGCCACCTTCAACTGTTGGCGTCATTACCAAACCGTCTGTTGTACCACAGTCATCTGTTACTACAACTAAGTCTTGTGCAACGTCAACTAAACGACGCGTCAAATAACCTGAGTTAGCTGTCTTCAATGCCGTATCCGCCAAACCTTTACGAGCACCATGCGTTGATACGAAGTATTGTAGAACGTCTAGACCTTCACGGAAGTTTGCTGTGATTGGTGTTTCAATGATAGAACCATCTGGTTTCGCCATCAAACCACGCATACCAGCTAACTGACGAATCTGCGCGGCACTACCACGAGCACCAGAGTCAGCCATCATAAAGATAGAGTTGAACGAATCTTCTAAAATTTCATTGCCATCATTATCGATATTTCGGTCTTTACTCAAGTTTTTCATCATCACTTTGGCAACTTCTTCGTTTGTACGAGACCAAATATCGATAACTTTATTGTAACGCTCACCGTTTGTTACCAAGCCTTGTGCGTATTGTTCTTGAACTTCTTTAACTTCAGACTCAGCTTCACGAATAATGCCTTCTTTCTCAGCAGGAATTACCATGTCTTCATAACCAACAGAAGAACCTGAACGCATTGCATAATAGAAACCTGTATACATCAAACGGTCAGCAAAAATAACTGTATCTTTCAAACCTAAACGACGATACGCTTGGTTGATTAAGTTAGAAATTACTTTTTTCGTCAATGTACGATCGATCAATGCAAAAGGTAAACCTTTTGGCAAGATATCAGACAATAACACACGACCAACTGTTGTCGTTACACGACGAACTTTCTCATGCTCTTGCGCATCTTCAAACATATAAGCAGGTAAACGAACCTGAATTTTTGCATGAAGCGCGACTTCTTTAGACTGATATGCACGTAATACTTCTGAATAGTCAGCGAAGATCATGCCTTCACCTTGTACTCGAGCGCGATCACGAGTCATATAGTACAAGCCTAAAACAACGTCCTGTGAAGGTACGATGATTGGCTCACCATTTGCAGGTGA